>JANNZB010000068.1:0-12112 GCA_031410395.1 Novosphingobium sp. | reverse complement strand
GGCAGGTCGCCCGGCTGAGTCGCAGCGCGCGCACCAGATCTGTAAGAGCAAAGGCCTGCGACGGGTGGTCGGCCATGAAATCAAGGATCGCGGCGATGCGCTTTACGCCGGGGGAGGATCGGGTCATCGAAAGGTGCTTTTCGCCATTGTGAACCGGGCGTAAGCGGTGATTATGGGCGCGTCAACACCTTGCGCAACGGTCATCAACGTATCATAGTGCGAATAACGGTTCGAAATAACGAATAATGGGAGATTGATCGTGGCAGGTTTATTGGCAGGAAAGTCTGTTGTCATCACCGGTGCAGGCTCGGGCGTGGGGCGCGCCGCCTGCCTGCTTTTCGCCCAGCACGGCGCCCAAGTGATCGCAGCGGATATCGGGCTTGAAGCGGCGGGGGAGACTGCTGCGATGGTGCGTGCTGTGGGCGGCGAGGCCAAGGCCTGTGCCTGCGATGTTGGCGATGCCGCGCAGGTCGATGCAGCAGTCGCGCTGGCAGTGAGCGAATTTGGCCGGCTCGATGTGATTTATAACAATGCCGGCATCACCCTCCAGCCGCGCCCCGGATATCAGGGCGTGCGCACATTCATCGATACCGATCCTGACGAGTACGAGCGCATTTACCGGGTCAATGTCGCGGGTGTGATGAACGGCTGCAAGGCGGCGATCAGAGCGTTTGAGGCGCAAGGGGGCGGCGGTGTTATCGTCAACACCGCGTCGGTCGCCGGGATTATCGGTTGGGGCGGAGTGGTCTATGGCTCTTCAAAGGGAGCAGTGACGCTGCTGACCAAAACGCTTGCGCTGGAACTGGCGGCGCAGAACATCCGCGTCAATTCGGTGTGCCCGGCGGGCATGGCGACCAATTTCCTCCCCGGCCTGGCGCAATCAGAAGCGGCCAAGGCGAGCATGGGGGCCACGCATCCCTTGGGCCGTCCGATTGATCCGGTGGACTGCGCCAATGCCGCGCTGTTTCTGGCCTGTGATCTGTCGAGCAACATAACCGGGGTGAACTTGCCGGTTGATGGCGGGCTGTCTGCTGGAGTTCCGCCAAGACGATAAGTTAGAACTTACCCTACGCTACAAACATCCGCTTCAGCTCGGGCCGATCAATCTTGAACGAGGCATTCTTCGGCAGATCATCCAGAAACATCCAGTGCACCGGCAAATGCGTTGACATCACCGTCTCGCGCAAGTGCGCCTTGAGGCCTTCCGCTCCCGGATCATCGACGCCGGGTTTCAGCACAATCGCCGCCCCCGGCACCTCATGCACCCGCGCATCGGGCACTCCGACCACGCCCGCCGCACTGACCGCCGGGTGCAGCAGCAGCGCACGTTCGATGGTTTCAGGGAGCACTTTGAACCCGCCGCGCATGATTGCCCCGTCATTGCGCCCGCGGCAGAACACGAAGCCATCCTCATCGATGAAAACGATGTCCGAGGTACGGATCCATTCGGGCCCCATGCGCGGGCTGACCACTTCGAGCACGCCTTCGTTACCCAGCGGCAGCTCTTCATCGGTATCTGCATCGCGCAGCCGCAGCGAAACGCCGGGCATTGGCCGCCCGACTGAACCGAACTTTTTCTGCCCCCATTCGGCATGCAGTTCCGGCGTCATCGCCACCACCGGCCCGCCAAATTCGGTCGCGCCGTAAGACAGGATCACGGGAATGCCGTAAGTTTCCTCAAACCGCCGCTGCACCGTGGGATCGAGCGGCGCGGCACCTGTTGAGAAGTATTTGATTGAGGCGAGGTCTTCTTTGGCTACCTTGGCATCGAGAATCATCGAAATAGCCGCTGGCGGTGCGCCGCCTGACACCGGGCGGAAGCGTTTGACGTAATCGACGAAGGCTTCAATCGAAAACCGATCGACCAGCAGCACCCGCTTGCCGCGAAAGAACGCGCCGCAGGTGGAATACATTCCTGAGATGTTGCCGATGGGAAACGAGAACAGGAACGGCGGCTCGTTTGGATCGGCCAGCAGGGTCATCCCCTGATTGAGCACATAACGGGCGAAGACTTCGTGGCCTATCGGAAACTGCTTGGGCGCGCCGGTGGTTCCCGAGGTGAGGATATCGACGCTGGGGCTGGCGGGCGCGGGGCGCGGCGCGGCGCTGGCAAAGGCGGGATGCAAACGCGCCGACATTTCCGAAAGCGCGATCCCGGCGATGTGTTTTGCTTTCAACAGGGCCTGCACCTCGGGCGTAAAATCTTCCTGCGCCAGCACTGCAACCGGTGAATCGAGCTTCTCGATCGCGGCAGCAATCGCGGTGGGGGACTGGAAGGCATAGACCATCCGCACCGTGCGGCCATCAGCGAGCATTCCGGTGAGCGCGGCGAGCGCCGAGGGCCGGTTGCGCGGAACAAAGCTGACTGCGCCGTCCTCAATTCCGGCGGCGGCGAGCGCGGCGCGCACTTCTCTGGCGACACGCTGCACTTCGCCCCAATTGTATTGCTTGCCAAGGTACTCGATCGCCTCCTTCTCGGGCGGAAACTGCAACGCTTCTGAGACGAGTTGGGCGAGCGTAGGGGCGGGTTCGGACATGTTCGGAACCCTTGCACCGGCCCCGAGCGATGGCAAGTGCGGCTGGACGGGATAGGGACTGTTCGCCGGGGCGAAGTGGACGCGAAATGCCGCCGCGACTATACCCATAATTGATGACCACATTCCCCCTCCTCGGAGCCGTGCTCGCAGGCGGCCACTCGCGGCGATTTGGCAGTGACAAGGCCTTGGCATTGCTCGACGGAACACCGCTGATAGCGCTCGCGGTCGAGGCGCTTTCGGGCTGGTGCGATCACGTGGTTATCACCGGCCGCGCTGAAGGCCCTGCGCCGTGCCTGCCCGATTGGCCCGCTGTTGATATGGGGCCGCTTGGCGGTCTGGCGGCGGCGCTGCGGTTTGCTGCCGATGAGGGCTACGCCGCAGTGCTCAGCTGCGGGGTGGATTCGCCGGACCTGCCTGAGAATCTGCCCGATCTGCTATCGCCCGCGCCCGCTTGCCTCGCCAGTCAGCCGGTGATTGGACTGTGGCCGGTGTCAGCTTTGACCGCGATTGAGGCGGTGCTGCACGGTGATGGGCGGCATTCGATGCTGGCCTTTGCCCAAGCGGTTGGTGCGCGGCTGGTTGAGGTGCCTGTGGTGTTGCGGAACATCAATTTTCGCGGTGATCTTAATTGAATCCCACTCCTCGTCACTGCGTGGGCTATCGTGTATGGCAAAGTTACTCCCTCATCGTCATCCTGAACTCGTTTCAGGATCCATTTCGCCTCAAGGTCTGGTGCAATCGATAGCCGGCTAACGGCGCCGTTACGCTCTCGACGCTCGCGCCGCGCGCAAGGCCTGATGGATCCCGAAACAAGTTCAGGATGACGAGCAATGGGAAAATGGAACCTCATGTGCGATAGCCCTGCCCTCGAGTGGAGAGGCAAAGAGGATCAAACTAACCGCCAAACAACCGCGCCAAACCTCCCCGATCACCCAGTATCACCTGCGCGGCATTATGCCCCGGCGCGCCGGTCACCCCGCCGCCGGGGTGCGTGCCTGATCCGCACATATAAAGCCCCTTAACCGGCGAACGGTAATCGCCATGCCCCAGCACTGGCCGGGCTGACCACAGCTGGTCAAGGCTCATCCGCCCGTGGAAAATATCCCCGCCGATCAGGCCGAATTTGCGCTCAAGATCGAGCGGCGAATGGATCTGGCGGGCGATCACGCTGGCTGCGAAATTGGGGGCGTGATTGTTCACCGTGGCGATGATCAGATCGGCGACTTCCTCGCGCGCAACGTCCCAGGTTTTGCCGCCCGGCAATTCAGGCGCGAATTGCTGGCAGAACAGGCTGGCGACGTGGCCGCCGGGTGGGGCGAGGCTTTTATCGACGGTACTGGGGATCTTGATTTCGACAATCGGCTGCTTGGACCAACCGTGCGCCCGCGCGTCGTCATAGGCCTGATCCATATAATCCAGACCCGGCGCGATGATGATCCCGGCGGTGTGATGCTCGGCCTCGTCCTTGCCCGGCAGCATGGTGAAGCTGGGCAATTCGCTCAACGCCACGTTCATCCGGAAGGTGCCCGATCCGGTTTTGAACTGTTTGATCCGCTGGTTGAAATCCTCGGGAAGATCGGCGCGGTCAACCATCTGCCGGTAAAGCAGCGCCGGGCCGACATTGGCGGCCACCACTTTGGCGGCAATCTCCTCGCCGCTTTCCAGCCGCACGCCTGCCGCTTTGTTGCCGTCAACGAGCACGCCCGCAACCGGGGCTTCCAGACTGATCTCGACGCCTTTTTCAATACACGCCTCGGCCATTGCCTGGGTGATCGATCCCATTCCGCCAACCGCATGGCCCCAGGCGCCCTTCTTGCCGTTCACCTCACCGAACACGTGGTGAAGCAGAACATAGGCAGATCCGGGTGTGGAAACGCCGCCGTAATTGCCCACGACCGCATCAAAGGCGAAGGCGCTGCGGACATGGTCGTCGTCAAACCAGCCTTCAAGGAATTCGCGCGCGGAGCGGGTGAACACATCGAGCAGATCGCGCTGGGCGGTGATGTCCATCTTCGCCAGCGGCCATCCCTGTTTCGCACCGGCAATCAGCGCAGTCAGCCCGCCGCCGACATTGGGCGGCGCCTGAAGCGCAATGTCGCGCAATACCCCTGCAACTTTTTCCAGCGCCGCATCATAGCGCGGATAGGCCGCCGCATCTTTGGCTGAGAAACGCGCAAACTCCGCTTGCGTGCGCTCCATGCCGCCGCCGAGCTTGAGATAGGTGTCGGGGAACGGAAAGAAGTTGCTGATCGTCCGCTCGATCACCCGGTAGCCGCGTTCGTGCAGCTTCATGTCGGAGATCACCTTGGGGCGCAGCAGGCTGACGGTGTAGCTCGCGGTAGAATTGCGGAAACCGGGATGGAACTCCTCGGTCACCGCCGCGCCGCCGACAATGTGCCGCCGCTCAAGCACCCGCACTTTCATGCCTGCCCGCGCGAGGTAAAACGCGCAGACGAGGCCGTTGTGGCCGCCGCCGATAATCACGGCATCGTACTTCTTCGTCATGCTTTGCTCCATCCGGGCGGTGGGGCCTTGCTCTGCCGGGCCTCGGGAATAAATGCGCGAATCTTGCGCGCGAAACTGCGCAGGCACACCTCGCTCGCGGCGAGCGGCCCGGTGCAATAAGACCGCGATGCCATGCCTGACTGCACCCGTTCGATCAGCCGGGTATCCTCAGCGTTGACCACCCGGTTGATCCGCCAGTTGGCATAGCGCACCAGCTTCATTTCGCGGGAATCATCGGGCAGGGCGAAGGTCATTTCACGCAAGGTGCAGGTGGTCGGCGTCTCGGGTAGCCACTGCATGAAATCGACCTGATCGGCGTAGATATCGAAGGCCATGTTCGGCCACAACTTGTAGTAAAGCCAGCGCCGCTGCGCGCCTTCACTCAGATGATCGGCGCGCGGCAAATGCCTGCTATAAAACCGCTCCCAGAAATTCTGCTTTGGGTTCGCCGGCTGAACTTTGCCATAAAGCCGGTCGGCCCAGCCGTGCGCCTCAATCCGGTAACTATCGCCGAGCAGGCGGGTCAGGCCATCGTGGCCGACCGGGATGTGCAGGTTGTCCGAATAGTTATCGCCGACGTTCTTCCAGTTCACCGCGCGCAGACGCGACCGCAAGTCGCCCATCCGGCGCAGGTGGGCGAAACGGTATTGCGCCACCTCAGCCTCAAACGGTGCCATCATTTCGGCCACCGAAGGCATGCCGCCGTCCTCCAGCCGCACGAAGATGAACCCTTGCCACAGCTCAATCGCCACAGGCTTCAGGCCATTGTCTTCGAGAATGAGGCTAGGATATTCACCCTTCATCGGCACGCCAGTCAGGCGGCCATCAAGCCCGTATGCCCATGCGTGGTAGGGGCAGACCAGCTTTTTGGTGCAACCAGCAGAGCCCTCAACCAACCGCATGGCGCGGTGGCGGCAGACGTTAGTAAAGGCGCGGATCACGCCATCATCACCGCGCACAACGATCACACTTTCGCCCAGATAATCGAGCGTGCGATAGCTGCCGTGACCTTTCAGATCACTTTCATGGCAAACGATCTGCCACGATGGCCGGATCACCCGCTCCATCTCGAGGTCGAAGAATTCCGTGTCGCGGTATATCCACCCGGGCAGGCTGAAGTCCGCGTCCGGATCGGGTTCGGCGCTGTCCACGGCGGCATAGATGGGATCGAATTTGTTCAAGGAATGCACTTACTTTGATAGATCGGTGAACAGGCTGATGTAATAATTAATTCCCGGCCGGGTATTGCTCAGCGGCAACCGCTCATTCAGCCCGTGGGAGAAATCATCCGTGTCCTTGATGAAGCTCGGGCTCGCACCATAGCTCGGCACCCCCAGCGCGCGGAACCACATCGAATCGGATGCTCCCGATGCCTGACTGGGGAATACCGGCAGCCCGGGATTGATCAGCGCCATCGCTTTTTCCGCAGCCATGACAAAATCAGCGCGCATCGGTGAAGCTGGTGCGAATATGGTTTCGTCACCCGTGGCGTCGGTCACCTTGACCTGCGGTACATTGGCGATCTTGGCGAGCTGCTGGCGAATTTCTTCGCGGGTGTGGCCGGGAAAGATGCGGCAATTAACGGTGGCTGTGGCGCGTTGCGGCAAGGCATTGGGCGCGTGGCCGGCGCTGACCATCGTCGGCACGCAGGTAGTGCCGATCTTGCCGACATAGGCCGGGTTGGCACGCAGTGCCTTGATTGCCTTCGCGTCGTTGATGTTGGCCGAGAAAGCCCGCATCGCGGCGGCAAGCTTTGAATCATTTTCGAACTGCGCAGCCTTGGCGAAATAGGTCTTGGTCAGATCATTCTGTTCGGGCTTGAAATGATAGGCGCCGATATTCTCGATCGCCTCGGCGAGCTGGACGATGGCGTTCCCCGGGCGCGGGGCAGAACTGTGACCGCCGGGGTTTGTCACTTCCAGCTTGTAATCGTTGTAGGTCTTTTCCGCACCTTGCCAGGTCCAGTAAACCGGCTTGCCGCTCTTTTCGGCGAGCAGTCCACCACCGCCATCGATATTGATCACCAGTTCGGCATCTTTGAGCTTTTTGGCGATCACCTGGCTGGTCGCCATCGTGGTTTCCTCATCGCCGGAAAAAGCGATCACGATGGAGCGGCGCGGGCTATAGCCGGCCCGCCGCATTTCGATCAGCGTAGCCACGGCTAGCGCAGCATCAAACTTCATGTCGCTGGCACCGCGTCCGAACAGATAGCCATTCTCCACCACCGGGGTGAATGGATCGCGCTGCCAGTCCTTGGGATTGGCCTCCACCACATCAAGATGGCCTGAAATAACCAGCGGCTTCAGGCCCGGATCGCTGCCTTTCCATGTAGCAATCAGATAGGAAGTGTCATTCAGCGGATCGATGGCAATGTCGTCCGATTTCCAGCCGCCCGCCATCAGCGCATCACGTATCGCCTTATCGGCATCAATCGTGCGGTTATTCTCGCCCTTAACCGAGCGGATGGCGACCAGCTGCTTGGCAAGATCGAGCACCTGCGCTTCGGCTTGCGGATGCGGCACCGGGCCTTCAGCGAGCGCTGGCGCCGAAATAAGGCAAAGCGCGGCGGCAATGGGGCGGGTACGGACGATCATCATTCAACTTTTCCCGATCTGAAAAACTGTCCGCAAGTTAGGCGATCCGCACGGCCCCGCAAGTGCCAAACCAGCTTGAGGCTTCGGTCCCGATGCCGCATGGTGCGCGCAGTAAGTTTCAGGGGGCGCATGGCACAGCTTGAATTGAGCGTTGAGGCGGGCAGCATTGAGGTGGGCAGCACTCAGGCGGGCGAGCGCGCCCGCGATTCGCGTCAGGTGAAAACCGACACCGCGCTGCGCGCCAGTTTACTCGCGCTGATCACCCGGCAATCCTATGACAAGATCACGGTGCGGCATATCGTGGCCGAGGCCGACATCGGCTATGCCACGTTCTTTCGCCACTATCCGGGCAAAGACGCGCTGCTTGATGCCGTGGCGGGCGAGGAACTTGGCGCGATGTTGGCGCTGACCGCGCCGCTGCTCAGCCCAGAAAACACCCTTGCCACCTGCAATGCGCTCGCTGAATATGTCGGCGCGCGGCGGGCGGTGTGGACGGCCTTGCTGACTGGAGGCGCAGCGGGGCACCTGAAAGAACAATTTGCCCGGCTTGCATCGCAAACAGCCTTGCCCGGGAGCAGCAATACCTGGATTCCGCACGATCTGGGGGTGATTTTCGGTGTGACATCGACGGTGGAAATCCTGGCATGGTGGCTGCGTCAAGCGCCTGATTACCCGGTAGAAAAGGTTGCCGAGCTGCTCGACCGGCTGGTGATAACGCCAACCGTGGGGGCAATGGAACGAAACTGAGCCTTAACCGTTCCACAGCCAAAGCCGTTGCCGAATGGTGGCGGTTGGACGATAGGCAATTGGCATGAACAAGATCATCCCCGTCATTCTTTGCGGCGGCAGCGGCACACGGCTTTGGCCGCGCAGCCGCGCTACAAAGCCCAAGCCGTTCTTGCCGCTGGTCGGCGACTTTACGCTCTTTGAAGCGACCCTGGCGCGCTGCAGCGACGACGCGCGCTTTGGTGCGCCGTTGGTGGTTACAGGCACGCAGCATCTGGAGCATGTCGAAGCCCAGCTCAGCGGAGCTGATGGCGCTCAGGTTATTGTTGAGCCAAGCGCGCGCAACACGGCGGCGGCGATTGCGCTTGCCGCGCTGCGCCTTTCGGCCGACTCGGTCATGCTGGTCTGTCCGAGTGATCACCATATCGCAGATGGCCAGGCCTTCACCGCTGCCGCTTGCGCAGCCGCAGCGCTGGCGGCAGACGACTGGCTGGTCTCGTTCGGCATTGAGGCCAAAACCCCCGACACCGGCTTCGGCTATCTGCGAAGGGGTGCGGCTATTGAGGGTAGAGGCGGCTTCAAGGTCGCGCAATTTGTCGAGAAGCCTGATCTGGCGCGCGCCGAGCAGTTCGTCGCTTCGGGCGACTATGCTTGGAATGGCGGGATCTTTGCCTTCCGCGCGGGGGCTTTTCTCGCTGAGCTCGAAGCGCACCGTCCGGCAATTGCCGCCGCCGCGCGCAAGGCGGTTGCCGAAGGCCATGAGGACGGATCGCGGTTTCACCCCGGCGCTGAGGCTTTCGCCGCCATAGACAGCGAGAGCGTTGACTATGCGGTGATGGAAAACACCGCGCGCGCCGCAATGGTGCCCGCCGATATGGGCTGGTCGGATATCGGCAACTGGCCCGCGTTGCGCGATGCGCGCAAGCTGGATAGCGATGGCAATTCGGTCAACGGTCCGGCTGAACTGGTGGACTGCCACAACGTTCTCGTCGAAAGCGATGGACCTCGGGTCTCGGTGATCGGGCTGCATGATATTATTGTGGTCGTTGATGGTAATGAGGTTTTGGTGACCACTTCCGCGGGCGCGCAGCTGGTCGGCAAGCTGTCGGGCGCGGTGAAACAGTGAGCGTGCTGCTGCCCACCCGCAGTGTTGCCAAGCCTTGGGGCAAGGACGTGCTTCCCGTGCCGTTTATCGCCCCGCCAGCCACGCGCATCGGCGAAGTGTGGTTCGAGCCGCCGCCTGAACTCCCGCAATTGCTGGTCAAATACATCTTCACCAGCGAGGCGCTGTCGGTGCAGGTCCATCCGTCGGATACGCAGCTGCCTGGTCACGGCAAGGAAGAATGCTGGTTGGTGATTGATGCTGAGCCCGGAGCAAAGCTGGGGATTGGTTTCACCCGCACGGTCAGTGTGGACGAAATGCGCGCCGCCGCGATTGATGGTTCGATTGAGCAACTGCTCGATTGGCATCCGGTTTCGGCGGGTGATTTTTTCTACATTCCGGCGAACACCGTCCATGCAATCGGTGCCGGGGTGAGCCTGATCGAAGTGCAGCAAAACTCCGACGTCACTTACCGCCTCTATGATTACGGGCGCCCGCGCGAACTGCATCTGGACGCCAGTTTGGCAGTGGCGCGGGGAGAGGTTTATGGCGCGCAGCATCAGTTGAAACTGGCAGAAAACGGCGAAGTTGCGCTGGTTGATGGACCGCTGTTCCTGCTTGACCGGCTTGACGGCCCGGCGAGCGCGGCGGTTGCGGCCCGCTATGACAGCGCCCCGCTGTTGGTCATTCCGCGCTCTGTAGGGGTGTCGGTGAGCGGCGAGGCAATCGCTCCGGGCGAATGCGCTCTGGCTTCATCGCTGTGTGAGGTTGCTTTTGCATTAGGGGCGAAAAGCCTGATCGCTCAGCCCGTTTGAGTGCTTGCCCGCAGCCGACCCGCCGCGCTATTCCGTGTGGGCACAGGAGAGCGTTCAATCATGGCTACCAATCATCCCGTCCCCGCAGAATGGGCCGCGAAAGCTTATATAAACGCTGAGAAATATGGTGACATGTACCGGCAAAGCCTCGCTGATCCCGAAGCATTCTGGCGTTCGGAAACAGCGCGGATTGACTGGATCAAACCATGGACCAAGTGTTCGGGCAGCAGTTTCCATGAGCACGATTTTGGCATCGAATGGTTTTCCGATGGCACGCTCAACGTTTCTGCCAACTGCCTTGATCGCCATCTAGCGGAAAACGGCGAGACGGTGGCGATTATCTGGGAGGGCGATGATGCCGCCCAGCAACGCAAGCTGACCTACCGCGATCTGCACGAGGAAGTGTGCAGAATGGCCAACGTTCTTAAGGGCATGGGTGCCGCCAAAGGCGACCGCATCACCATCTACATGCCGATGATTCCCGAGGCGGCGATTGCGATGCTCGCCTGCGCGCGGATTGGCGCGATCCATTCGGTGGTGTTCGGCGGCTTCAGTCCCGAGGCGCTGGCGGGGCGGATAACCGATTGTGATTCGCGGCTTATCATCACCGCAGACGGCGGCTGGCGCGGGGGCAAACTGGTGCAACTCAAAGCCAATGTCGATGCCGCGCTCGCGCTTTGCAACGGCAGTGCATCGGTCTTGCTCGTGCGTTACACCGGAGCGGAAGTTGCCGTGCACGAAGGTCGCGATCACTGGTGGCACGTTCTGCGCGATGCCGCCTCGCCCGATTGCCCCGCTGATGAAATGGGCGCCGAGGACCCGCTGTTCATCCTCTACACCTCTGGCTCGACCGGCAAGCCCAAGGGGGTGCTCCACACTTCTGGCGGCTACCTCACCTGGGCGGCGATGACGCATCATTATGTTTTCGATTACCGACCCGGAGACGTCTATTGGTGCGCCGCTGACATCGGCTGGGTCACCGGGCACAGTTACGTGGTCTATGGCCCGCTAGCCAACGGCGCGACGGTCATGATGTTTGAGGGCGTTCCCAATTACCCCACCCACTCACGCTTCTGGGAAATCGTTGACCGCCATCAGGTCAACATCTTCTATGGTGCGCCGACAGCACTGCGATCCTTGATGCGTGAAGGCGATGAATGGGTGACCCGCACTTCGCGTTCTTCGTTGCGCCTGCTCGGATCGGTGGGTGAGCCGATCAATCCTGAAGCCTGGGAATGGTACTGGCGGGTGGTCGGCGAAGGGCGCTGTCCGATTGTCGATACCTGGTGGCAAACCGAAACTGGCGCGGCGATGATAACCGGCCTGCCCGGCGCGATTGATATGAAACCCGGATCAGCAAGCAAGCCGATTTTCGGCGTGGTGCCGCAGCTCGTCGATGCCGAAGGCGCGGTGCTTGACGGCGCGACCGACGGCAATCTGTGCATCACGCAAAGCTGGCCAGGGCAGATGCGCTCAATCTGGGGCGATCACGAACGTTTTTTCCAGACCTATTTCTCCACCTATCCGGGCAAATACTTCACCGGAGACGGCTGCCGGCGCGATGAGGACGGCTATTACTGGATCACCGGCCGGGTTGACGATGTGATCAATGTTTCGGGCCACCGCATGGGAACCGCGGAAGTCGAATCGGCGCTCGTCGCGCATCAGGCCGTGGCGGAATCGGCGGTGGTCGGATTCCCACATGACATCAAGGGGCAGGGCATCTACGCCTATGTCACGCTCAACGCCGGCGAGGCGGAGAGCGCGGCGATGCGCAGCGAGCTGGTCCAATGGGTCCGCCGCGAGATCGGGCCGATTGCGACGCCTGATGTG
>JANNZB010000067.1:0-2715 GCA_031410395.1 Novosphingobium sp. | reverse complement strand
TTCACGACCAGGGCTTTTTTCGTTCGGATGAGATCGTTCGAGCGCATGTGCGAAGCAGTCAATGGATTCGGATTGCAGGCGAATCGGTGCCGTTCATCCATGGCTGGCGATCAATTCCAAACCAAGACAATACCGTCGGTGCAATTTCGGTGACGGAGATCTTTTGCTGCGTCGTTTCGAGTTTTCGACCGGTCGAATATGCGAGCAACATTCCGGACTCCCTGTGTTGAGCGGTCGATTGATCGTTCGTCGCGTGTTCGTGAACGTGGCGTTCAAAAGGAGCCTGGAAGTCTGGAAGCGCCGTGTGCCGAATCGGTGGAAGTTTTTCGCCGTTTTGCCGCCGCGGCATGATCAATTCCAGAAAAACCTGGCTTCCTCGCCGCTCGACCTCGAACAACCCCTTTCCCTCGTGAACGTACAGTCCGCGGAGAGTTTCCGCCGCCCGCGCCGCGATATTTTCGTCGGGCAGATTGATGGAGACATCTGGATTCATTTGAGTGAGAACCTTGACGCCGGGATACCCCAGTGCGGCGAGCAATTCGTCTTCGTGGACCAGTCGCACGACGGGGTTGTGGATTTCGTGGACCGGATCGTGTGGCTTCTGACCGAGGCCGGTGCCGATCAACAGGATGGTGTTGTCATCGATCAGCTCAAGGAGTTCGCCGAGCAAGCGGTCGGTCCAGATCAGGCTGCGTTCGATCCAGTCGGCGAAGCGCTTTTCGTAGGCATCTCGCGCAGCGACGGTGCTGAAAAACCGCTCGTCGGTGGCGCTGAGGGCCCCCTTGAATCGGGACGGCTCGGCAGCTCGCCAATAGCGGTGCTGCATGTACGCGACGTTGTTGAGGTGCAGTGTTGCGAATGCCGGCCGATGGCGGGTGTAGAGGCGCTTGAACGCATCCGTCAGGATGTAGGACTGCAGCATCGCCCGCTCGGGCACGTGCGCATCGCCCAACACCATTTCAGCGGGAATTTGCAGCAACGTGCGCAACACCGTGTTGGGCTGCACCCCGCTTCGCATAGAGTTGAGCAGGAGGCGGGTTCCGGTGACGAATTGACGGGCGAAGTTTTCACTGTAGTTGCGTGCCGTGAACACGCTGAATTCTTGTACGGCCCGGGCCTCTTCCGGAAAGCAATCGGCCTCGTCGGCCAAAGATTCTGGAACATAGTATCTTGCGGCGCCGGCATTGCGCGGCGGGAACGACAGCAAACTACCGAATACCCCCGTCGGAACCCCCGCCGAATCAAGCACATCCCAGAGACAGCGGCCCTGAATCCGGGAGGTGTCCTGGCCGAAGGCGATGATTCCATGTTCGGCCGGCGTCATGCCGGTGTAGATGGACGGCCAGATGATCCAGGGGGTTATGGTGCGCCAGGCTCGCTCGGCTTCGGCCTCGAAGCCCGGGATTCCGGTTTCCAAACAGACGCCATCCGCGAGCAAGCTGCGGAAAACCGGCAATTTGCCCTGCGCAACGAGCTTGTCGATGAAGTACTTGTCGGCTTCATTGAGTTCCAGCAGAAGTACCGAAGGATTCTGCTTTTGAGAATCAATCATCGTGAGCAAGTTCCTGGCTGATTTTCATATTGATTTTCGATGGATCGAAGTGGCGGCCGCGGCCATTTGAAATCTCGCTTGGTGCTCGACAGTCCGAAAGACGATTCACCTGCGCTTGCGGGCCCAGGGTTCTGTTGTCGCTCATTGCCTGAATGGCTTTTCCTTCTTCCGGATCACAACCCATGAGCAATCGCACTTCAACGGTCGTCGCGTTCACACTGAAGGTGGTGATCACACTCGGCCTGCTGTTCTATATTCTGGACAAGGGGCGTATCGAGCAGGTATTCACTCAAATTCGAACCATCGACCTGACCTTTCTGGGTGGCGCTGCACTGCTGACCTCCCTTCAACTCGCCTTGAGCGGCCTGCGCTGGAGCCTGATCACCGATACCCTCGGGAATCGCCTGAGAGTTTCGCGCTCGCTAGCAGTTACTTTCATCGGCCACTTCTTCAACCAGGTTCTTCCGACGGCATTGGGTGGTGACGCCGTCCGCGCCTGGCTGGCCTCGCGCGAAGGCATCGCTCTCGGCCCGGCAATACGCGGCCTGCTGTGCGATCGGATGGTCGGGCTGGTGGCATTGATGGTCATCATATCGATCACCCTGCTCACTGCGCCGGGTATGTATGGCAATGCGCTGCCACTGGTCAAAGTCTTTCGATTGTCTGCGGTTTTGTTGACCATTGGTTGCATCGCATTGTTCTTCCTGGGCGCCCCGGTCGCACATTTGTTGATGGGCCACCGATATTCAGCACCCGTTGGCAGATTGTTGATTGATCTTCGCAAGGTGCTTTATTCGCCTTCCCGGGGCGCTTCGACGATGGGGCTGTCGGGTATGGCACACGGGCTGGCCGTGGGGGCAATTCTCTTGTGCGCCGTCGGCATGAAAATTCATCTCGATCTGGCCGGCGCATT
Organism: Novosphingobium sp.; assembly: GCA_031410395.1. GTDB lineage: Bacteria > Pseudomonadota > Alphaproteobacteria > Sphingomonadales > Sphingomonadaceae > Novosphingobium. The sequence goes on along the minus strand of JANNZB010000067.1, from coordinate 250 downwards.
CGCCGTCGTGCCCGCCATCATGCTGGTGTCGATGGCGCCGGTCTCGATTGCCGGTTGGGGCGTCAGGGAGGGCGCCATGATCGTCGGATTGGGAATTGTGGGCATTTCGGCGACCGACGCGTTGGCTGTTTCGGTGACCTACGGAATTCTGCAGATTCTCGTCGGGTTGATCGGTGGTGCGCTGTGGCTGGCAGAACGAAGCGAGGTCAAGGGTCGCCCGCGCGGCTCGTTGTGAAATTGACAAACTCGG
>JANNZB010000066.1:0-2805 GCA_031410395.1 Novosphingobium sp. | reverse complement strand
AAGTCCTCGCCCGCCTTGAGGCCCGAGCGGATATGCGCCTTGGGGGTGCCATAGCAATGGCCGAATACTTCCGCCCACTCGTAAAATTCGTCTGCCTCGACCATGCGGTGAAATTCGGCGTGATCGACGAAGTGATAGTCCACTCCGTCCACTTCGCCTGGCCGCATCGGGCGGGTCGTGGCTGAAACCGAAAGTTTGATCACGCCATCTTCGGCCAGCAGCCGCCGCGCGATGGTGGTTTTTCCTGTGCCCGATGGCGATGACAGGATGAACATCAGACCGCGGCGTTGCAGGGTATCAGCCCCGCTCACGCGCCCTTGTCCAATGGGGCGTCCTTTGGTCCGTCCTTGATCGGCGAGAGCAGGTCCGAATCGAGCGCTGCATCAGCCTTTTTCGCCTTGCGCTTTTCGTGCAGCGATTTGGCAATCATCCCGCCAGTGACGATGATTGCGCCGGGCACGGATTTTGTCGCCACGCGCAGCAATACGAAACCGGCAATCTTGCCCGCTAGAGTCGGCTTGGCAGCACTCTTCACCCGGCCGCGTGCATGGCCCACCACCTTGCTGCCACCAAGCCGGGCAATCGCTGAAAGGAGTTTTATCGCCATCAGGACAGCGCCCTATTTCTTGCGTCCGAAATCGACCGCAACGACATTTGACCCGTCATCGTTGCGCGGCGGCACAGGATCGCCGCCTTCGGGCGAATCGTTTTCGGCATCTTCATGCGGTTCGGGCGCAAGATCGGCGACAGTCGCCTGAAATTGCAAACCGAAATCGACCGCCGGATCAACAAAAGCGGTAATCGCCGCATAGGGGATGACCAGCTTGGAGGGCATCTGGTTGAACGACAGCCCGACCGAGAAATGGTCTTCCTCGACCGCCAGTTCCCAGAACTTGTTCTGCAGAACGATGGTCATTTCATCAGGAAAACGCTCGCGCAAATGTGTGGGGATCTGCACTCCCGCTGCGCCGGTTTTGAAGGTGATATAGAAGTGGTGGTTGCCCGGAAGCGTTGAGCCAGCCGCCTCAATCTGGCGGAGCACCCGGCCCACAACTGCGCGCAGGGCCTCCTGCACAATCTCGTCATAGGGGATAAGGCTGTCTGGTGCATCGGTCATCGTGGCTTCCAAGTGGCGCGGGGGTGGCCAAGGGTCAAGGGGCAAAGCGCCGATTGATTCCGCAGCCACCCAGTATATAGGCCCGGGCAACGAGGACAAATCTCATGCGCACCGCTTCGATCACTCGCAAAACTGCTGAAACCGACATTGCCGTGTCGGTCAACCTTGATGGCACGGGCGCCTATGATGTCGCGACCGGCATCGGTTTCCTCGATCACATGATCGAACAGTTCAGCCGTCATTCGCTGATCGATGTGACCTGCAGGATCAACGGCGACCTGCATGTTGATCAGCACCACACCACCGAAGATAGCGCCATCGCCATCGGACACTGCATTGCGCAGGCGCTGGGCGACAAGGCCGGGATCGGGCGATACGGAATGGCCTATTCGCCGATGGACGAGGTGCTGGCACGCGTCGCACTCGATATTTCAGGGCGACCCTGGCTGGTATGGAATGCGGGCTTCACGCAGGAGCGGCTGGGCGAAATGGATACCGAGCTGTTCCAGCACTGGTTCCATTCGATTGCGCAAGCCGTGGGTATCACGCTGCACATCGAGCTGCTTTATGGCCAGAACAATCACCACATTATCGAAGGCATTTTCAAAGGCTTCGCCCGCGCGATGCGCGCTGCGGTGGAGCTTGATCCGCGCAAGGGCAGTGCCATTCCTTCCACAAAGGGCCAGCTTGGTGGCTGAAGTTGTCGCCCTCGTCGATTATGGCGCGGGAAACCTCCATTCGGTCGCTAATGCGCTGAAGGCCGCGGGGTGCGATAGCGTGAAGGTCACTGCTGATCCGAATGTGGTGCGCGCCGCTGATCGCATCGTGCTGCCAGGCGTCGGCTCATTCCGCGCTTGCGCTGAGGGACTGCGGGCGATCCCCCATTTGCTCGAGGCGATGGAAGAGCGCGTACTGATTGGCGCCGCACCGTTCCTTGGCATCTGCGTAGGCATGCAATTGCTAGCTAGCCGGGGGGTTGAACATGGCATCACCCCGGGGCTCGGCTGGATCGCGGGTGAAGTGCGCAAGATCGCGGTCACTGACCCCAAGATCAAGGTGCCGCATATGGGGTGGAATGATGTGGCGCTCCCGCCGCACGGGCCAGCGGGTGATGTGCTGGAGGTGGGCGAGGCCTATTTTCTGCACTCCTATCATTTTGTGCCAGAAGATGGGGGTATGATAGCGGCGATGACCGATCACGGCGGCGGCATTGTCGCAGCAGTGGCGCGTGACAATATAATCGGCGTGCAGTTTCACCCCGAGAAGAGCCAAGCCTATGGGCTGGAATTGCTGGAGCGTTTTTTGGAGTGGCGGCCTTGAGCGTATTCCCCGCCATCGAGATTCCGCTCCCCCGCGAAGGCGGGGGCCTCAGGCCTCAGCGCACATCCTCACGAGACCCCCGCCTTCGCGGGGGAGCAGCTAATGGAATTGAATTCCAATGATCGTCTTCCCCGCCATCGATCTCAAACAGGGCCAGGTCGTCCGCCTCGCCGAAGGCGATATGGCGCGCGCCACAGTCTATGGCGATGATCCGGCGGCGCAGGCAATGATCTTTGCCGAAGCGGGCTCGCAATATCTGCATGTCGTTGATCTCGATGGCTCTTTTGCAGGCCGCGCGGAAAACCGCGAGGCGGTGGAAGCCATACTCAAGACCTTTCCCGGACAGGTGCAATTGGGCGGCGGCATCC
>JANNZB010000065.1:0-2866 GCA_031410395.1 Novosphingobium sp. | reverse complement strand
GGCCCGCTCTCCAATCCGGGGGTAGAAGGCGCGGGCGGGAAGTACTGCTGGACGATCATCGATGCGGTGCGCGAGGAAAAGGCGTTGCCGCTGCTTGATAGGTAGGCGCCGGTTATGGCCTTGGCGATTGCAGCGGCTTCGGCGGGAACTGTGAGCCCCTGCACATCGACGCTGACACCGTTCGGCGCGGGCGGGATCCGGGCGGTTGCCGGCGCGCCGGTCATGCGGAAGGTGGCGAGCAGATTGCCCACCCGGTCGACCACAGCGATGGTCGCGGGGTGCGCTTCGGCGCTCGCCTGCGCTGCGGCGTGAGCGATAACGGCTTGAACATCGGCGATGCTGAGTGCTTCTAGCGCTGGCACCGCATAGACCGCCGTGGTTGCGCCCCCGCTGCTCGATCCGCCCGAGGAACTGCTGCCCCCGCCCGAAATGCCGCCGCTGCCTGAACCATCGCCGCCACACGAAGCGAGTAGAGTTGCCAATGCGCCAAGCCACAAGGTCGCCGCCCGGCCTATCACCGCAGCGCCCCCACGGCGCGAGCAGCCTCACCTAGCGAAGCGCGGAATGCTGCCGGTTGATATTCGCCCGGACTGCGCACGGCACCATAGGCGCGGTTAACATTGGCGCGGATGCCAGCCGCCGCGCCCACCGTCACCCGCCCGTCACGCACCAACGCATTGAGCAGCGTATCGACCGCCATCACCGCCTGAACCGATCCGGCATAGTCGGTAAAGCGGGGCGAAACTGCCTTGCTGGCGATCATGCCGATCACAGCAAAGGCGCTGACCGGCCCGTTGCTCCCGCGCGCCAAAGCCGCCGATAGCGTGCCCGCTGCAGAGCCAAGCCGCGCCGCCGCCGCAACGGTCTCCCCGCGACCCGCGCCCATTGCCGCGTGGAAATCGCGGGCTGCTTTGTCAAACACCTTGGCCTGCACCGGGGCCAGCGATCCCGCGACCGCCGAGAGCATAATCATGTTCTCATCGTTATAGGGCGGCGTGGCGAAGGGGATTGGCCTCGCCGGATTGGTTTCGAACGTCATCCGCCGCTCGCCGCCATCTGTGATACCCCGGTGGCACGAATGACAATCGAAGAAGTAAAACTCGGGGAACATCCCTTGCGAACCGATCCCCGGCTTCCCGAAAAGATCCACCGAGCGCCGAACCGCCTCCGCCTGCCCGACAGACCACAGCCGCACCGAATCCGTGCGGCCCTTGCGCTGGGCATAGTCAGCATCCTCGTTCCAATGCTGTTGCAACGCGGAAAACAGATCGAGCTCGAACGAAACGCGCGGGTGGCCAGCTGCCATCATCTTGTGCGACACGAACTGCCCCGGCTTGGCGCTGCCGAAATGGCAATCGAGGCAGGCAGATGCGCGCGATTGCGGGTTTTCCAGCGGGATCATGCCTTGCGCAATGTTCGACGCGTGCGTCGCGGGCATCGCATAGTGGCTGGCAATCCAGCCAGAAGCCGCACCGTGGCATGATTCGCAACCCACCCCATCAGACACCTGATAACGCTCGCCGTGGGCGCCAGCAGCCGCGGTGGAATGGCAACCAAGGCAGGCCGGCGCAGAAGTCGCCGCCCCCAGCCCCAGCGTCGCCGCTATTTGCCCCCCGCGTTTGCTGCCAAGCGCCGCATAGGCCCGGCTGTGCGCCCCCATCTGCGCCGATGGTTCCTGCCAGTGCGCCAATTCATCCTGTCGCACCACCTTGCCGTCGCCTTCGAGCCGACCGTGGCAGACCGATCCCGCGCAGCTCGCCACCCCCTCAACTGAACCTGCAAGCAGCGGCGCGGCAAAGACTACCAGCAACAGCGCCAGCAGTGCAGCCAGTCTTGTCCGAAGTGAACTTGCGGTTTGCGCCATGTTATTTCTCGATCGCCACAAAAACACCGTCCCAGTCCTTCGGCGGCGGAGCCTTAGCCAGCGCCGCGATACGTTCGCGATATAGCGCATGAACACCTTCAAGTCCGTATGTTGGCGCTTTGGACGCAATCGCGTCAACCTTGCTGAGTGCACCTGCCCAATCCTGCGCACGATAGCAGGCGAGCACGGCATCCTGCCCCGCAGCGAACGCAACAAACGCCGCATCGGCCGCCAGCGCCTCATCGCCCACCAGCGCCGAAATAGTCTCGGGCGCATCGCGGCCCACCACCTGCACACGGTCGATTTCGATCACCGCGAACTGCGGCAGTTCCGCCCGCAGTGCGGCACCGATGGCGATGCTTATGCCGTAATATTTGGTCAACCCTTCGATGCGCGAAGCAAGGTTGACGGTATCCCCGATCAGCGAGTACGACAGCCGCTGTGCCGATCCCATATTGCCGACGCAGCACGGCCCGGCGTTGAGGCCAATGCCGATCTTGACCTCTCCCGGCCACGGTTGGCCCGCGACATTCGGCATCTCGACATTGAGCACCTTTAGCCGTTCGATCATCGCCAGCGCCGATCTTGCCGCGTTCTCGTATTGTTGCGGATCATCAAGCGGGGCGTTCCAGAAGGCGAGGATGGCATCGCCGATGAACTTGTCGATCGTCGCCTTGCGGGCGAGCAGGATGTCGCACATCGGCGTGAGGAAACCAATCAGAAAGCGGATGATTTCCTGCGGCCCGAGCGATTCCGAAATCCGCGAGAAACTGCGGACATCGGCGAACAGCACGGTCATCTGTCGCTCTTCTCCACCAAGCTCAAGCTGGCGCGGATCGGCGGCGATGCGGCTGACCAGTTCGGGCGAAAGATAGCGGTCGAACGCCTGGTGAATGTAGGCGCGCTGCCGCTCTTCACGGTAATAGGTCCACAACGTCTCTACCGCATAGACCGCAATCAGCGCGAGCACGATATAGGTCGGATCGAGCAGGAAACCGTCGT
>JANNZB010000064.1:0-3221 GCA_031410395.1 Novosphingobium sp. | reverse complement strand
GCGCACGATGCGCTGGCGGCGCGGATTGCCGAGCGGCGCAGCAGCGAGCGCAAGGACTTGCTCGAGATTGAAAAGATTGTCTCTGACCGGCGCGAAGGGTTTGAGCGGACGCATACCTTTCTGACTTCGGAAGAGCTGACCATCGTCAAGCGCGCAACCGAGCAGAAAGACCCGATGACCGGAGATGCGCTGTTCGTGCTGAGCGCGGATAACGCGGCGTTTGTTGCAGACAGCCGCCGTCAGGCCCGGCGGGCGTGGATTCGCGGCTCGCTTAAATTCGTCGCCACGATCGCGGCGATCCCGTTGCTGGGCATTCTGGCTGTGGCGTTCTGGCCCGAACCGCCAATTGACCCGCAAGTGCGGCTGGATTTCAACAAGCAATTCAACAAGATCGACCGCTACACCACCGAAATGCTGGGTTCGCAGCTGGATAGCGGCAAGGGTGGCACTGGTCCGCTATTGGTGTTGCAGGAACTCGGTGAGGGTAACTATCCCTACGAAGACTATTTCCAGTTCATGCTCGAACTGCGCGAAGCGGACCGCGCCGCGCTCGAAAGCATGGACGGCTCAAACGAGCGGTACGAAAAAATTGCGCTCAAATACGAGCAGCAGGCGCGGGCCAATCCGGGTGACCCATCAGGCTGGGTCAAGGCAAAGACGGTGCGCTGGCACCAGTATTATCTGGGCAGCCCGCTGAAGAAAGAAGAAGCGCTCGTCCCGCTGATCCGGCTGATGAAAGAACCCACGCCGGCGCAATTGCAAGGGGTCGATTTCGAGACCGACATCGACGAGGTCTGCGGCGATATGGATATGGCCTGGTCGACCCAGCAAGGTTGCCCGGCGCAGACGGAAATCGATCCCACCGATGGCAACGAGCAGCCACCGGGCAATGCAAAACCGCCCGGCTAGTTGCTGCAGCGATCCAGCCCGGTCAGCGCCCTATGGCGCTGACGCAGGCCAGGATCAGCTTCGCTTAGCCGCGATCCGGGGTGCCGCGATTGCCGCGATCTGGGGTGCCCCGGGCACCGCGATCCGGCGTTCCGCGGGCGCCGCGATCAGGGGTGCCGCGATCCTTGTCGTCCTTGGCGCCGTCTTTTGCGCCGTCTTTAGGTTTGTCCATCATTCGTCTCCCGAAAAATGCTTCCCTGCAGGCAGTTTAACCGAACCCGATCAAATCGGCCAGATGAATAAATCGCGGGTCTTGGCGCAGCGGATCGACCAGTGGATCGCTCTGCATCAGCGTCAATCCGGCATCGATTGCCTGATAGCCTTGTTCGAGCAAGGTCAGGGCATCGTCCTTGCGGTTCCACTGCGCCATGATCTGCGCGCGCTGGTAAAGACTGTTGTCGCCGTGCTGCTTGGTCAGCTGCGCCAGATAGGCCTCGGCCTCAGCTGTCTTGCCTTGCCGGAAGGCGATGATTGCCAGCCCCGGCAAGCTGAACAAGGTTTTCTTTTCAAGTTTGAATTCGGCCTGCGCAGCGGCCAGATCGCCCAGCATCAGCCGGGTCAGGCCAGTCAGCGAATGCGCGCTCGACAGTTCGGGATTGATCCGTAGCGCCTGCCCCAGCGGCTTGGCCACCCCGGTAAAGTTGCGGGCGTTGAATTCAACTTCGGCGATTTTCTTGAACGCCTGCGCGTTGAGCGGATCAAGTTCAGCGGCGCGCAGAGCGGCAATGCGGGCGGTGTCGTGCCGTCCGCAGCGGCTTTCGAAGTTGGCAAACCGGCTCAGGATGTCGGCATTACCGCTACCCAGATCGCCCGCCAGCCGGTAGGGTTCGCGCGCGCCGCGTGCATCGAGTTTGCCGTCGAGCAGCGCAAACCCCAGCGAGGCCTGCGCATCGGGCAATTTGGGTGCCAGTTGCACCGCCAGCCGCGCCGCCGCAATCGCCTGATCATAGCGCTTCAGCCGCTCGCCGCCTTGCTCATACTGATCGGCGATGACGGTCAGCGAGCGCGCGCGTGCGGCGTGCGCCAGCGCGTACTTGTCATCGGCTTTCAGCGCCGCATCAAAGCTGGCCAGTGCCGCCCAGTCGCTCACTTCATCGGCGGAGTTATCGAACTGTTCGCGTCCGCGCAGGTAATTGTCATAGGCATCGAAGCTGTTGGTGCCGCCCAGTTCCTTGTTGGTGCCCTTGGCCCCACTGGCGGCCATCTGGCTGGTCAGCGCCGCCACCACGGCGCCGGCGATTTCTGCCTGCACCGCGAACACATTGGCCAGCTCATGATCAAAGGTTTTGGCCCAACGGCTGAGCCCGCTACGGCCCTCGATCAACTCGGCCGAAACGCGCACCCGGCCATCAGCGCGCCGGACCGTGCCTTCGAGCAGGTAGGCCACGTTGAGCGCGCGCGAAATGGTGCCAGCGTCCTGCTGGGCTTTGGCAAACTTGGCCGACGAGGTTTGCGCGGCCACTGCCAGCAAGCTTTCCGAGGCCAGTTGCGAGCGCACTTCGGCGGACAGCCCGTCAGAAAAATACCCGCCCTCGGCATCGCCGCTCAGGTTGGCAAAGGGCAGCACCGCCACGCTGTTGCCGCTGGCCTGGCTGCTGATCAAGCCGCTGAACCACGCCCCGCCAGCTACTCCGGCCACGGCCAGCCCGCCGCCAATCAAGGCGTTGCGGCGCGTTGTCGAGGGCGTACGCAGCACCGTGACCGGCTTTTGCGCGGGGCCATCGTGCAGCGCAGCCACCGCCTGCAGCATTGCCGCGACGCCGGGATCACGCGCCGCGCGGCGCGGGTTGACCGAATAGGTCTGGAACTGGCGAAACCCCAGCGGGGGCTTGCTGCCATCGATGCTCAGCGGGACCAGACAGCCGCGATCGCGGCCGCGGGTCGCTTCATCGTGGACCCAGTGCGAGCCGATCGATTTGGCCGACCACAGCACCACCACCGCGCGAGCATGCTCCAGCGCGGTATCGGTGCTGATCGCAAAGCGTTCGCCCGGGCTAAGCGTACCGTCCCACCAGACCAGATAACCCGCCGCTTCGATGGCCGCGATGATCGGCTTGACCGCCTTCAAATCCTCACGCGAATAGCTGACGAACACGCTGGGCGCGGCTGGCGGCGCGTCTGGCGGCGCGGTTTCGCTGTCAGCGGCCATCGGGTGCTGCCGATCTGTAACGCATGGTGTCCCCGTCCGCCCCCCGGGTCGCATTAGGGAGCAATGCGGATGCTATGCTGTTCGCGGGGCAAGGGCAAGGCCAGCCCTATTTGCCAATCGGCCA
>JANNZB010000063.1:0-2167 GCA_031410395.1 Novosphingobium sp. | reverse complement strand
GTGGGGAGGCCTATTTCGCAGTCGGGCTTCACCCCAATGCGTCACGTCCGGCGCGGCGTTTTGCGCACCCGGCAATCGTATTCAACCTGCACGCGCAATTCGTCCGCCTGCGCGAGGATGGGCGGTTTGACCGGATGCGCGACAAGATTATGACGCGTGACATCGCGCTGGCAGGAACGCTTAATCCCATGCTCGCCGATCACGGGCAGATAAGCGCGGCGCGACAGTTCAGCGGCCGGGCGGTCGACACTGCTTGGGCGTGCCCGTTCCGCGATCCGCGCGCATGAGCGGGATCTTGCGAGTGGAGCCGCGTTCGGGCGTGGCCTTTACTCTGGCAGAGGGGCGCACACTGACGGTCATCGATCCCGAAGGCTCGCAAGTAGCAGATCTACTCGCCTTTGCTACCGCCGATGTTTGTGAGGTGATCTCGAACGGACGAACCTTTGACTACGAGGAGACGATCGCGCTCACGACCGGCAACCGGTTGTGGTCCAACCGGTCGAACCCCATGCTCACCATCGTCGAAGACACCGTGGGGCGTCATGATTTCCTGCTGACGCCGTGCAGTGACGCAACCTTTCGGCATTTCTACCCTCAACACCCGGTGCACCGCGGCTGTTTTGGCAATCTCGCTGCGGCACTGGCACCATGGGGGATCGGCCCCGACGCGATCCCCATCGCGTTCAACATATTCATGAACGTGCCAGTCGATGGCGTGAGCGGACGGATCGCGGTGCTGCCCCCCACCAGCCAGGCGGGCGATTTGATCCGCTTGACCGCGCACATGGATTGCGTGATCGGGCTTACGGCCTGCTCAGCTTACGCGTCCAACGGCGGCAGCTTCAAGGCCATCGAATACCGGATCGAATGATATTATCCCTCAACCACGTGCTTGCCGACGGTTCGGCCAATAGTTTACTCGCGCAGGTGCGGGTGAGGCTCATCTTTTTATGGCGTCACCAGCGCCTGCCAGATCTTGTGGCCGCTCCCCGCTTCTCAGAGATGGTGCAGCGGCGAAAACTCTACGATCGAGACCCGCGACAGGTTCCGCTGATGGACAAGATCGCATCCAAGCGAATGGCCACTGACCTACTAGGCCCCGAATGGGTGACGCCCACGCTTTGGCAGGATGTTATCCTGCCAGACAATGTGCCATTTCGCACGCCTGCGATCCTCAAGGCGCGTCATGGCTGCAATCAGTTTGCTGTGCTCCGTGACAAGGCTTCGGCCAGCGAATGGAGTGCCCTGCAAGGCCGTACTGCAAGATGGATGGCGGGCCCCTACGGCAAGTGGCTCGACGAATGGGCCTATGAAGGAGTCCCGCGGGCGTTGATCGCGGAACCACTGCTCGGCGATGGGCGCTCGCTTCCGCTCGATTACAAGATTTACGTCTTCGGAGGCCGCGCAACCCACGTGCAGGTTCACCTGGAACGTGCCACCTGTCACCGCTGGATACTTCACGATCGCGCGTTCCGTCCGCTCGTGGCGGCGGCCGATTTACTGGCTGCCCCTGCATCGCTTAGCGCTATGCTGGATGCCGCCGAAACGCTGGGGCAAGGGCACGAATTCATCAGGGTCGATTTTTTCGAGATCGAGGGCGCACCGCGGTTTGGGGAATTTTGCCTCTATCCTGGTTCGGGCCTGGACCCCTTCGCGGCAGACTGGATCGATCTTGAACTGGGAAGTCTGTGGCACGCCGCGCGCGGCTTGCCCAACGACCTGGAGGCTCCGGAGCAGCTTGAAGCGGATCGGCCGCGCCCATTAATAGCGCCCATTGCATCACCTGCTTGCAGCTAAGGCGCTACAGGACACCGAGGCTGAGCAAAGCGAAACCTACCCTCAAATTCAAAGATGTGCGTCTCCTGATATTGAGCCTCGCAGACAATAAACGCTTGTGAATCAATTCTGGTCTAAAGGGGCTGCTGCGGAGGCCCAATGGTGCCCGGGGACGGAGTCGAACCGCCGACACCATGATTTTCAGTTATCAACCTGCACTGAAATCTAAAGGAAATATCGGAAAAACAAGGCCTCAAAAGGCTCTGTTTCCACTGTTTCCAACCCTAAGTGGTACAAAGCGTACCGGCGACACCCTTACTCGCTTTATGCGTCGGTCGATTCCGCCTAGGGATCTTGCCGCACCTGCCACCGAAGATAAAACCTCAGATAG
>JANNZB010000062.1:0-8442 GCA_031410395.1 Novosphingobium sp. | reverse complement strand
GGCCAGATGGCCACGCGATCGTAGCGCGCAAGCAAAGCCAGCAATGCGCGCGCATTGTCGGCGTATTCGACCTTTTCCAGCTCGATCCCCGCCGCTCCCAGCCGCGCCGAAACCGCGTTGGGATCGGCCCATTTGACCGCGACCGGGTAAGCCAGCCCGGCGCAAATCGCGGCGTGATCCTCGCCGGCCAGCGGTTGCCAGCTCGATGGCACTGAAATGCCCAGCCTTGCAGCCAGTTCGAGCGTGCGGGGCTTGTCGAGCACCAGCGCCAGCTTTTCTGGTTCCGGAACCAGCAAGCGGCACTCGCCGATAACCGGACCGATTTCCGCCAGTTCGATCAGGTGATGTTCGGAAATCGCCAGCACCGCGCCGATTCGGTGTTCCGCGGTAAAGCGCGGCAACCATTCGGCCAGCGGCTTCTCGATCAACGCGAACGCATGCGTGTACCGCGAAGTCCGCGCCAATGCCCGTCGATCGCGGCCCAGCGCGAATACCGTAACCCCGCGCTCACCCAATTCGCGCACCACCGTCAGCCCGATCGGACTGTCCGCGCCGAGCACCGCCACACGAAGATTCGAGCCAATCGTCACGCTCGATGCCTTAGCCCGGCAATGCTTCACGTCTCCCTAACCCTGTCCGGCTAGGATCGCCCGACGATGATCGACAAGTTCACCATTTTCCTGCCGCACATCCTGATGGCGCTGATGGTCTGGCGGCTGCTGCGCCGCGATGATCTCGATGTCGATCCGGCGATCGTTGCGGCGAACAAGGCGGCGGAAGTGCCCAAGCGGGCGCGGCGCCGGCGCAAACCCGAAGCCTAACTCTTCGAAAACGGCTCGAACATGGCGGTGATGTCAGGCCGCACCCTTTGCAGGCGACCGCTGTGCCGATCGAGCAGCGCCCAGGTCGTGCGCGCGCTGACGATGACCTTGCCCGCGCCATTGCGGAAATCGGTACGCCGGTCGAACCGCGCGCCGCTGGGCGCAGCGGGGATGAAGGTGACCGCATCCACGTTCTCGCCTAAGCCGATGTTGCCGCGGTAATCGATCTCGTGGCGCGTCACCAACCACACGTATGTGTCCTGCAGCTCCGCCGTTGCCACGGTGGTCCAATGTGCGGTGGCGATCGTCTGGCACCATTCGACCCACACCGTATTGTTGACGTGGCCGAACACGTCGATGTGCTCGGGCGCCGCGGTGAAGGTCATCGCATGGCGGTTGGTCATGCCGGACGCCTCACTCCGCCACGCCGAGTTGCCACAGTACGAAGGCGAATTCCTCGGCGGTTTCCTTGAGGCTTTCGAACCGCCCCGACTTGCCGCCGTGACCTGCACCCATGTTGGTCTTGAGGATCAGCTCTGCCTGATTGGTGCGCAGTTCGCGCAGCTTCGCGACCCATTTTGCCGGCTCCCAGTAAGTCACGCGCGGATCGTTGAGCCCGGCAGTCACCATCAGCGGCGGGTAATCCTGCGCGCGCACCTGATCGTAAGGGCTGTAGCTGCGGATTAGATCGAACGCCGCCTTGTCCTCAATCGGGTTGCCCCATTCGGGCCATTCGCCCGGGGTCAGCGGCAGGCTGGCATCGAGCATGGTGCCCAGCACATCGACGAAGGGAACATCGGCGACCACTGCGCCCCACAGATCCGGGTCAGAATTGACCACCGCACCCATCAGCTCGCCGCCTGCCGATCCGCCCGAGATCGAGATCTGCCCCGCCGCCGTATTGCCGCGTTCAATCAGGCCGCGCGCGACATCGACGAAATCGGTGAAGGTGTTGCAGCGCCGCTCAAGCTTGCCAGCCTTGTACCATGCCCGGCCCAGATCGTCGCCGCCGCGAATGTGGGCGATGGCATAGGCGAAGCCGCGATCCACGAGGCTGAGGCGTGTGGTTGAAAAGCCGGGGTCAATCGCGATGCCATATGCACCGTAACCGTAGAGGTGGAGCGGGCCGCTGCCTTGACGGTCCCGGCGCATCACCAAAGAAACCGGGATCATCGTGCCATCGCGCGCGGCGATTTCAAGCCGCTCGGTGACATATAGCGAGGCATCATAGCCTGAGGGAATTTCCTGAACCTTGAGCGCCTCAAGGCTGCGATCCGCCAGACTATAATCAAATACCGTAGCCGGACTGACCATCGATTCGTAGGAAAGACGCAGCTTTGTCACATCCCATTCGGGGTTCTCACCCAACCCTGCCGAATAGCTCGCCTCAGGGAAAAGGATCGGCTCCACCCGCGCTTGATCATCGTAATAACGCACCTCGATAGTATCGAGACCGGCGCGGCGGCCTTCGGTGGTGTAGAAATTTTTGAACAGGTCAAACCCGGTGAGGTAGAACGCATCGCTGCCTTCGATCAGCGTGTTCCACTCGCCCGGTGAGGCCAGCGGCGCAGTGGCGAGGCGGAAGTTTTCGTGGGCATCGTTGGTGTGGATGAACAGCGTCTGCCCTTGCAGATCGACATCATATTCAACCCCCTTCGTGCGCGGCTTGACCAGCAGTGGCGCGGCCAAAGGATCACTCGCAGGGACCAGACGGACTTCGCTGGTTTCATGATCGCTCGCCGATATTACCAGCCATTCCTCGTTGGCCGACAGGCCTGAGCCAACGCGGAAACCTTCGTCGTCCTCGTGGTACAATTCGACATCGTTTTCGACCGGCTGTCCCAGCCAGTGCAGCCGGGCATTATCGGTGCGCCATTGCTCGTTGGCGAGTGAGTAAACCAGCGCCCTGTCATCGGCGCACCACACCAGCGCCGAGAGCGTGCCGGGAATTTCATCGGCGAGCATTTGCCCGGTGGCGATGTTCCTGACCCGCGCGGTGAAGCGTTCCGAACCGTTGTCATCGATGGCATAGGCGAGGAGCGTTCCGTTCTTGCTCACCGACATCGCGCCGAGCCGGAAATAATCGAGATCGCCTGCGAGTGCCACCTCATCGAGGATCAGTTCATTGGCGCTTGAATCGTCGCCGGCTGCCACAGGGCGCCGCCACCACTTTTTGTATTCGGCGCCCTGTTCAAACTCGATCCAGTAGAGATAATCACCGTCTTTTTGCGGCACTGACGTGTCGGCTTCCTTAATGCGGCCGCGCATCTCGGTGAACAGGGCATCAATGCGGCGCTTATGCGGCATCATTTGTGCCGCGAACCATGCGTTCTCCGCTTCGAGATGTGAAAGCACAGCCTTGTCAGTCACTTCAGGATACCCAGGATCGCGCAGCCAGGCGTAATCATCGGTGACCGTCACGCCGTGATGACTGAATTCATGGGGTTTTTTGCGAGCAAGGGGGGGAGTAATTGGGGGAGTAGAATCTGTCATCGCGCGGCTGTATGATGCGCGCAGAAGGACTGCAACCATGCTGATGAACACCCATGAATCCCGCCTCAAGGCGCTGCGCGAAGAACTGGCGCGGCGCGGCCTCGATGGCTTCGTCGTGCCGATATCTGACGAGCATATGAGCGAATATGTTGGCGCTTATGCGCAGCGATTAGAATGGCTTACGGGCTTTGGTGGTTCGGCAGGAACGGCGGTGATCATGGCGGATAGAGCCGCGATGTTCGTTGATGGACGATATACGCTGCAGGTGCGCGATCAGGTCGATGGCCGGTTTTATGGTTATGAATCAGTGCCCCAGACCTCTGTGGCCAAGTGGTTGGGGGCGAACGCACCCGAACGCGCGCGGATCGGTTTTGATCCTTGGTTGCACGGCAAACCCTGGGTTGTCGCCGCAGAGAAGGCGCTAAAGGCGCGGAATGCAAAGCTTATTTCGGTGGACACCAATCCGATCGACTCGGTCTGGGTTGATCGCCCCGAACCATCGCTGGCTCCGGCGCAGGTGCACGGCTTGGCTCATGCCGGGCAGGCCAGTGAGGCCAAACGCGCGGCGGTGGCCGAATGGCTGACCGAACAAAAGCTCGATGCAACGGTAATTTCTGCTCTTGATTCAATAGCTTGGCTGCTCAATGTGCGCGGCACGGATGTCGAGCGGACCCCGGTAGCGCTGTCCTATGTCATCGCCAAAGCTGATGGTACAGCCGATCTGTTCATCGCCGAAGAGAAGATCGCGCCAGAGGTCCGCGCGCACTTGGGCAACGCCGTAACGGTTCGACCGCGAGAAGCATTTGTTGCAGCACTTCAGGCGCTTAAGGGAAAGCGCGTCGCTGCCGATCCGGAACGCGCGGTGCAGGCGGTGTTCGCTGCGCTGGCGGCGGCCGGGGCCGTGGTCATCGAAACCCGCGATCCTACCGTGCTACCCAAGGCTTTGAAAAACCCGGTAGAACAGGCAGGCCACCGCGCCGCGCAGGCCCGAGACGGCGCAGCGGTGACGCGTTTCCTCCATTGGCTGTCAATCGAAGCGCCCTCAGGCAAGCTCACTGAAATCACTGCCGCCGAAGCGCTCCACCAGTTCCGCCGCGATTGCGGCGATCTGCGCGATCTATCGTTCGATACGATCTCGGGCGCCGGGCCAAACGGGGCGGTTGTTCACTACCGGGTGAGCGAAGAAACCAACCGCAACCTTGAGCCTTCAAGCGTCTATCTCGTTGATTCAGGTGGGCAATATCCTGATGGCACAACCGATATCACCCGCACCGTCTGGGTCGGCCCGGGACCTGCGCATGACGAGGCCAAGGACCGCTTCACCCGCGTGCTCAAGGGACATATAGCACTCGCGCGTACCAATTTCCCCAAAGGCACCGCGGGCAGCCAACTCGATGTGCTGGCGCGGCAATTCCTGTGGGCGGCTGGGCTCGATTACGCGCATGGCACCGGACACGGCGTCGGCAGCTTCCTTTCGGTCCACGAAGGCCCGCAGCGCATCGCCAAGTCTGCAGGCGGACAGGCCGGGACCGATCAGGAACTGCTCGCCGGCATGTTTCTGTCGAACGAACCGGGATACTACAAGACCGGCGAATACGGCATCCGCATCGAGAATCTGGTGCTCGTCGAACCGCGCGAACTTGCGGGCGGTGAGGGCGAATGGCTGGGTTTTGAAACGCTTACGCTGGTGCCGATCGAGCGCGCGCTGGTGGACCGCGCCCTGCTCACCGCTGATGAGATCGCATGGTGGAACAGCTACCACGCGCAGGTGTTGAAGGTCATCGGGCCGCAGCTTGATGGCGGTGCGCGCGATTGGCTCGAAGTGCAGTGCACGGCGTTGTAGGATTGCGATTGCTGGAGAAATAATGTTCTTGTAATGTTCTCAAGCGACTCGAGATTACGGGAGATGAGAAAATGATTGGCTATGTCACACTCGGCACCAATAACCGGGAAAAGGGTGCCAAGTTTTATGATGCCGTCTTTGCCGAGCTCGGCGCCGGGCGGATGATGGAATATGACGAATTTATAGCATGGGGCATTCCCGGAGGCGGCGCGGGTATCGGGTTGACCAAGCCGTTTGATGGTAACCCGGCGAGCGTCGGTAACGGCGTTATGGTTGCGCTTGAAGTCAAGGATGAGGCGCAGGTTCAGCGGGTTTACAATATCGCCCTGGCCAACGGCGGCACCTGTGAGGGCCCGCCGGGAGCGCGCGGTGAAGGCTTCTACGCCGCCTATTTTCGCGATCCTGACGGTAACAAACTCAACGCCTTCCTGATGACGATGCCCGGATAGGCCGGTCCGGGGTTGGCGCGTAGGACCTGGGCGTGTTCCAGAGGTCTTTCAACATGATGAATGGTGCCGCGCAGTCGCGACAAATCGCGACAATAAAGCGCTCACCTGGCATAAGTCTGCGACATGCAGCGTTTAGTGGAGACACTAGGCCGCACAGCCCTTGGTTTCCCTCCCCCTATCTCCCGGAGGCTGTGCGGTTATCGGATTAACCGATCAAAGGATCGACCATGAAGAAACTGACACTCGCAATCTCTGCCGCCGCGCTCGCAGTTACTGCAGGTTATACGGCTTTTGCTGCTGAAACCGATGGACATCGCATGATGGGCGCGATGGCGGATAAAACCGTCACCCGCGCCGAAGCCTCTACGCACGCCAGCGCAATGTTTGACAAGCTTGACGTCAACCGTGACGGCAAGATCGACCCGGCTGACCGTACGGCTCGCCAGATTGAGCGCTTCAGGAAGATCGACACCGACGCCAACGGCGCGATTTCGCAAGCCGAATTCCTTGCCGCCCACGCGCGCAAATCGGGTGAACGCGGCATGGGCCGTGATCGCGACGGTGGCGCGATGAAAGAGCGGGGTATGATGCGCCGCGGCATGATGGGCCATGCGGGCGGACGCGAAATGCCAATGGTGGGCATGGTCATGCTCAAGATGGCGGACACCAATAGGGACAGCGTAGTTAGCCGCGAGGAATTTGTAGCTGCCGCAATGGGCCATTTTGATCAGGCCGATTCCAATCATGACGGCAAACTCACCCCCGATGAACGCCGCGCCGCGAAGCAGGCAATGCACGCGAAGATGAAGGGTATGCGCGGAATGGGCGGGATGCAGCACGGCACGGGCGAAGGCCCGATGCCCTCGCCGTCAGGCAACTGACAATTGGCAAAAAACCTGCCATGATCCCGATCATGATCGATGACCATGATGCACGATGATGAGAACCAGACACTGCTGCTCGTCGATGATGAAGCAGCCCTGCGCGAACCTCTGGCCGAGTACCTCACTCGCCAGGGGTTCAGCGTCAGTCAGGCGGTCAACGCAGCAGAGGCGCGCACATTTTTGCGTGATCAGCGGCCTGATCTGGTGCTTCTCGATATCATGATGCCGGGCGAAGACGGGCTATCGCTGTGCCGCCACCTCGCTGAATCGCAGCAAATCCCGACGATCTTCCTTACCGCGCGCGGAGAGGCGACTGACCGGATTGTCGGGCTCGAAATCGGCGCGGATGATTATGTGGTCAAGCCCTTCGAGCCGCGTGAACTGGTCGCGCGCATCCGCTCGGTTCTGCGCCGCGCAGGCCGCAACACGCCCAATCCCGCCGAGGAGGAAGCTTTTGCTTTTGAAGGCTGGCTGCTCGATCCGCTCAAGCGCCGCCTGATTGATCATGAAGGCGCGGTGGTGGCGATTTCCTCGGCCGAGTTCCGTCTGCTCGTGGCATTCCTCGAACATCCGCGACAGGTGCTCGATCGTGACCGCCTGCTCGATATGGTTCAGGGGCGCGAGGCGCATCTGTTTGACCGCGCGGTAGACAATCAGGTCAGCCGTCTGCGCCGCAAGATCGAACTCGATAACCGCAACCCGCAATTGATCCAGACCGTGTGGGGCGGCGGCTATATGCTTGCCGCAGAAGTGCGGCGGGTGCCGCAGGTGGACGACTGACATGTTTCTGAAGCGCCTGTGGCCGTCGAGCCTGCGTGGGCAGGTTCTGTTGTCGATCGCGCTGGCGCTGCTGCTCGCCCAAACAGTTTCTGCCGTGTTGATCTACCGCGCCCAGCACGAGCGCACGCAGATGGCGTTGACCCGCACCCTGGCCTTTCGCTTGGTGCCAGCATCGCGCTCGGATTCTCCGCCTGACCGTGATGCGTCGAGTACGCGGCGCGGCGATGCCAGCAATGAATCGGCAAACCCGCGCCAGTTCAGGTTGCAGCGGTTGGCGGCGAATCCCATCGCTACCGGCGAACAACGCATGTCTGAGGAGGAGAGCGATCTGCGCACCGTCTTGGCCGAACAGGACGTGCAGGTTAGCGATCTCCAGCTGGTCATTCGCCCGATATCCGGCGACGCACTGGCGAAGCGGCAACTGACCCGGCCCGGCCGGATGCACTTTCCGGGCCCGCAGCCTCGGCGGGTGATCATTGCCGCACTCAAAACCGTCGGCTCGCCTGAGTGGTTGGTTACGCGGACCTTCATGCCCGAGGGCGAACGACGACTGCTGAGCTCGCTGCTTGCGCAGACGCTGTTCATTTACGCGTTCCTGGTCGGGGCCACGGCGCTTATCCTTGGGCGCATCACCCGTCCGCTGGCAACGCTTACCGGCCGGGTCGAACGTTTTGCCGAAACCCGTGATGCCCAGGGCCAGATAACCCCTGAAGGCCCAAGCGACGTACGCCGTCTGATCGCAGCGCATAACGCGCTCGAGGCCCGTATTGTTGCGCTACTCGATGAAAAAGACGTGATGCTCGGCGCCATCGGCCACGATCTCAAGACGCCGCTGGCCGCACTGCGCGTCAGGATTGAAAGCGTCGAAGATGAAACCGAACGCGGGCGCATGTCGGCGACGATCGAGGATATCACCCGCTCGCTCGATGATATTCTCTCGCTTGCCCGGGTTGGCCGACCGAGCGACCCTTCCGAACCCACTGAGCTTTCATCGCTCGTCGCATCGGTGGCCGAAGAATACGAAGACATGGGCGAACCGGTTGAACTGGCGAGCAGCGAACGAATGGTTATGCAGGTGCGGCCGACATGGCTCCGCCGGGCCTTGCGCAACCTTATCGGCAACGGACTGCGTTATGGCGTCAACGTGCAGGTAAGCCTGTCCCGCGCCGGTG
>JANNZB010000061.1:0-4153 GCA_031410395.1 Novosphingobium sp. | reverse complement strand
CCGATCTATTCCGCAAACAGGATGACGGCAGCTTTAAGGTTATCAGCGAGCACGCTTCATTCGAGGCGACAGCACCGAAGTAAACCGATCAGGTGATGCCCTTCACCAGTGCGGCATCGCCAAGCAACACCGAAGTCATCGACAGTGCGCCATCGATCGTGTCGTTAAAAAAGCTCACTTCGTCACCCGGCAGGCTTGCGCCAACGGCATAGAGTAGCGGCAGGTAATGCTCCGCGCTGTTTACCGCCTTGGCTGCGGCGAGATCGTCGGCGGCAAAATGGGTGAGGGCCTGATAATCGTCAGATTGGATCGCCGCCTTTATCCGTTCGCTGAAATCTGCGGCCCAATTGGGAATCGTTCCTTGCGATTCCCGCCACAGCGAAAGGTTGTGAACGACATCGCCGCTGCCGACGATCAGCACACCCTCATCGCGCAGCGACGCAAGCTGGCGGCCAAGTTCAAGGTGCGCTTCGGCACCCAGCGAGCGATCAAGGCTCAGCTGGACTGTAGGCACATCGCATTCAGGGAACATCGGCTGGAGCACCGTCCAGGCGCCGTGATCAAACCCCCATGCGGCATCGCGGCTGATCCGGTCCTCGCCCAGCAAGGTGGCCACCCGGTCAACCAGCCCGTCCGATCCCGGAGCAGGATATTGCATCGCGAACAGTTCCGGCGGGAAGCCGCCGAAATCATGGATCGTGCGGGGGTGCTCGCCAATCGTCAGGTGCGAGCGGCCTTGTGTTTCCCAATGGGCAGAGATGCACAACACGGCAGCGGGCCGCGGCAGAGCCTTGCCCAATGCGATGAAGGCGCGGCGGGAGGGATTGTCAGTAATCACGGTCATCGGCGAACCATGACCGAGGAACAGGGCGGGAAGGCGCTGGGTCATGCCCCCTATCTGGTGCGCCGCGCCCGCAGCTTCAAGCAAGCGGTTCTTCCAGAAGCCCTAGTTCTGCTTATGGCAGCCGTTGGTATTCGCTAGATTCTGCGTTCCAGACGAATCGGCTGCCCTCTGCTTCGTCAATTAAGTGAATCCATCTGTCGTCTGAGTTCAATACTGCTCCAAGCGCAACAAAGTTCACAGTTTGACCATCGGCTTCATCCTCGGCGATTGCCTCGTCCGTTCCACGAAGGCGCCAACCGCTATCTGGAAATCGTTCATCAGAATCGGCCGGTTCTGGTGCTTCACGGTATAGATAATCCGCGTGACTTCGCCCTTTCAGAACGCAATCATCCACGATGCATCTATCCCAGAACTCCCTTCTTGATGGTGGCGAAGGAGGAGGCACTTCACGCTGTGGTGATCATTCGACATCAATTACACAGTGTTTCGGAACAAAGCATTCAGTGCCTATCGGAAGTTGAGGAATGTCGCTTGGGTCGCTGTCTAGCTTGCCTCGAAAGCCCGCCTCATCGATTAATTCGACAAGGACCCACATGCGTTCGGCATCAAATTTGCGATCGTTCGGAATAGGCCGAAAAATAGCTTTGACCCAATCCCCTCGACGCACTGCATCCAGCAGTGTGGTGTGCGGCAGGAAGTAAGTATACGGTGCTTCAGCTTGGATCGGCTTTGGATCGTCTAAGGACCAACACGGTTGATCTGGTTTAAACACTTCAATGCTTCTTCCGCGTCAGTTCGCGCATAGCTCCGTCCAGCCCGCCGAGCGTCAGCGGGTACATATTCCCACCCACCAGTTCGCGCATCACCTTGGTCGATTGCGAATAGTCCCACTGGCGTTCAGGCGTGGGATTGAGCCACACCGTTGCCGGATAGGTGTTGCAAACGCGCTGCATCCACAATGCACCCGCCTCAGGATTAAAGTGCTCGACTGATCCGCCGGGGTGGGTGATCTCATAAGGGCTCATCGAAGCATCACCGACGAAGATCACTTTGTAATCGTGCCCATATTTGTGGAGAATATCCCATGTATCGGTTCGCTCGGTGCGGCGGCGGGCGTTATTTTTCCACACGCCTTCGTAAAGGCAGTTGTGGAAGTAGAAAAACTCAAGATTCTTGAATTCGGTTGTGGCAGCGCTGAACAGCTCTTCGACCAGCTTGCTGAACGGGTCCATCGATCCGCCGACATCAAGGAAAAGCAGCACCTTCACCGCATTACGCCGCTCGGCGCGCATGTGAATATCGAGCCAGCCTTGCTTGGCGGTTCCGCGGATTGTCTCGTCGAGATCGAGCTCCTCAGCCGCGCCTTCCCGCGCAAAGCGCCGCAATCGGCGCAGCGCGACCTTGATGTTGCGGGTGCCAAGCTCGCGCGTGTTATCAAGATTGGCGAACTGGCGCTGTTCCCACACCTTGATCGCGCGGCCATGCTTTCCCTCGCCGCCGATCCGCACACCTTCGGGGTTATAGCCCGAATGGCCGAACGGCGAGGTGCCACCGGTCCCAATCC
Source organism: Novosphingobium sp. (assembly GCA_031410395.1). Lineage (GTDB taxonomy): Bacteria > Pseudomonadota > Alphaproteobacteria > Sphingomonadales > Sphingomonadaceae > Novosphingobium. The sequence continues at coordinate 1,745 of JANNZB010000061.1, read as the reverse complement.
ACTTGTTGCCGCCTTGATGCCGCTTTTCCTGCTCCTCGAGCCGCTTTTTCAGCGTCTCCATGATTTCGTCCCATGACCCGAGAGCCTTAATCTTTTCCATCTCCTCCACGGTGAAATAGCGCTCGGCGATGCCCTTCAACCAATCCTCGGGGATATCGACAGGCTGCTGCCCGTAATCTGTAAGCACGCCCTTGAAGACCTTGGCGAAGACCTGATCGAACCGGTCGAGCAGGCCTTCGTCCTTCACGAATGTCGCGCGCGAGAGGTAATAGAACGCCTCAGGCGTCTGTTCGATCACCTGCTTGTCGAGCGCCTCAAGCAGCACAAGGTGCTCCTTGATCGATGCCGGAATGCCCGCGAGGCGCAGTTCGTCGAGGAAGTTCAGGAACATGATTAGCCCTTCGCCGGAACTGCCGGCGGCGCCTTTGGATGATGCGGCAAAGCTGGGTCAAGGGTGGCCCAGCTTGGCGCGCTGCCGGTCCAGATCACTGCTTGCGGAGCGATAAGCTCAGGGTCATCCAAAGTGCCCGCACGGACGCGCATGGGCAGACCTTTGGGTTTCTGAGTTTTGCTGAACATCTGTGCACCGCAACTGGGGCAAAAGCCGCGTTGGACGGCGTTACCGCTGTCCGCGATCATGTTAAACAGTCCTATCTCGCCGGTGTATTGCACGGCCTCTTCGGGAAAAAGAACGTTGACAGTAGCAGAGCCGCTGGCGATCCGCTGGCAATCTCGGCACCAACACATTCTCGCGCCCATGGGCTCAACATCAATGGTGAAACGCACCTTTCCACATAGGCATCCGCCTGTGATCGCCATCGCCTTGTTTCCTTAACCCTGCCGCCGCGCCATGAACGCCAGCCGTTCAAACAGCATCACATCCTGCTCGTTCTTCAGCAGTGCGCCGTGCAAGGGCGGGATCGCCTTGGTCGGATCGCGATTTTGCAGGACATCCAGCGGCATATCCTCATTGAGCAGCAGCTTCAGCCAATCGAGTAGTTCGCTTGTAGAAGGCTTCTTCTTCAGCCCAGGCACATCGCGCACCTCGTAGAAGATTTCCATTGCGCGTTTGACCAGCACCTTTTGAATGCCGGGGAAGTGGACGTCGATAATCTCCTGCATCGTCTCGCGGTCGGGAAACTTGATGTAGTGGAAAAAGCAGCGGCGCAGGAAAGCGTCGGGCAGTTCCTTTTCGTTGTTGCTGGTGATCACGACAATCGGGCGTTCCTTGGCCTCAATCCGCTCAGACGTTTCGTAAACGTCGAAGCTCATGCGGTCGAGTTCCTGCAACAGATCGTTGGGGAATTCGATATCCGCCTTGTCGATCTCGTCAATCAGCAGCACCGGCAGTTGCGGCGAGGTGAAGGCATCCCACAGCTTGCCGCGGCGGATATAATTGCTGATGTTGTGCACGCGTTCGTCGCCGAGTTGACCATCGCGCAGACGGGCAACAGCATCGTATTCATAGAGGCCCTGATTCGCCTTGGTGGTGCTCTTGACGTGCCATTCGATCAGCGGGGCGTTCAGCGCCTTGGAAATTTCATGCGCCAGCACGGTCTTGCCGGTGCCGGGCTCGCCCTTGACCAGCAGGGGCCGCTCGAGCGTGATCGCGGCATTGACGGCGACTTCGAGGTCGCGCGAGGCGATGTAGCGATCGGTACTCTTGAATTGTGACACGCGGTCGTCTCCGGGAATTGTTGCTGCCAGTTTCATGGGTTCGCGCGGGTTGGGCAAGTGCCGCGGCG
>JANNZB010000060.1:0-3352 GCA_031410395.1 Novosphingobium sp. | reverse complement strand
GCCTTCCAGCCGCTACCTTCTCAATGCCGCGCGTAAAGTCGCACAGGGGCCGAGCCGGGTCGAGCGCATGACCTCCCACCGGCCGTTCGCAAATGATGTCACGCCGCCCGAGCCCACGCACCATCAGCAATGGCGCCGCTGACGGTCGCGCGTTTCGTGTTTACCTCAGGCGTTATCCCGTATTCGCCAGCGGGGGTGGCGGTGTGCCTGGTTCAATCAGGACAGGTGATTCACGCAGAGAACTAAGAAAAACCGCCCGCACCGCGTGATGCGAGGGGCTTCAATGCTTTGCCCTAACGGCCGCTCAAAATCAGTGCTGATCGGCCCAGATCTGCTTCTTTGCCATCCAAGCGAGCCCGGTGGCGAAGATCAGGAACAGCACCACCGGCCAGCCGGTTTGCTTGCGCTTGTCGAGTTTAGGCTCGGCGGTCCACACCAGAAAAGCTGATACGTCCTTGGCCATCTGGTCCTTGGTCGCCTTGGTGCCGTCCGAATAGGTCACCTGTCCGTCGACCGTCAGCGGCGGCGGCATGGCGATGTTGAGGTTGGCGAAATAGGGGTTGTAATAGAGCCCCTCAGGCGTCTTGGCATCGGGGAACTTCGCCACCAGTTCGGCAGGCTGCGCGGCATAGCCGTTAATCAGCGAATGGACATAGGCCGCGCCGCCATGACGTGCCTTGGTGATCAGCGAAAGATCAGGCGGGTTGCCCTTGCCGCCATAGACGACCGGCGGGAAATGATCGGTCGGCAATCCGGGATGCGCTTTAGCTTCACCGGTTCCTGAATTGTAGGCAGGAACCTGATAGGCCTTGGCAATCGCCTTTACCTCATCATCGTCATAGCCGAGCGCCTTGAGATCGCGGAAAGCGACGTAGCTCAGCGAATGACAGCTCTGGCACACCCCCTGATAGACCGCGAGTCCGCGCTGAAGCTGCGCATTGTCAAACGTGCCCAGCACGCCATCGGATTTCAAGGCCAGCGCGCCGGGGTGTTCGTGGAACTGCTTTTCAGCGCTGGTTGGCAGGCCGTCTTTGGCCGTGTTGATCGCTTCAAAAATGAACGATAACCCCAGCACAAAGCTGAAAGCGAGGCCTGCGAGAATGGAGAAGATGCGGATCATGGTTTCGTGTCTTTCCGTCTCGTCTCAGGCCTTGAGGGCCGCAGCTTCGTCAATTCCCAGCACCGATTCGGTGATTGAGAACGGCAGCGGATCGGGTCGCTCAATCGATGATACCAGCGGCACGATGACGAAGAAGTGGAGGAAGTAATACATCGACGCCAACTGGCTGATCATCAGATAGGGCTCTTCCGCCGGTTTTCCGCCGCAATAACCGAGCAATATTACATCAGCTACCAACACCCAGAAGAACTTGCGGTACAGCGGACGATAGGAGCCCGAACGCACCGGTGACTTATCCAGCCACGGCAGGAAGAACCACACCAGGATCGCGCTAAACATAGCGAGCACGCCCCACAGCTTTGCCGACATGATGAAGTCACTCGTGAAGCTGCGCAGGATCGCGTAAAACGGCCAGAAATACCATTCGGGAACGATATGCGCTGGCGTTTGCAGCGGGTTCGCCGGAATGTAATTGTCCGGATGGCCCAGCGCATTCGGCAAGAAAAACACCATGGCGCAGTAAAGGATCAGGAACACGCCAAGCCCGAAACCGTCCTTCGAAGTGTAGTAAGGATGGAACGGCAGCGTATCGCTCTCGGTCTTGATCTCAACCCCGGTAGGGTTTGTCGAGCCTGGAATATGCAGCGCCCAGATGTGCAGGATAATCATCCCGAGGATCACGAACGGCAGCAGGAAGTGCAGCGAGAAAAAGCGGTTGAGCGCGGCGTTATCAGGGGCAAAACCGCCGAGCAGCCACTGCTGCAAAGGCTCACCCACCAGCGGAATCGCGCCGAACAACCCGGTAATCACCTTGGCACCCCAGAAGCTCATCTGCCCCCAGGGAAGCACATAGCCCATGAACGCGGTGGCCATCATCAACAGGAAGATCGTTACACCAAGCAGCCACACCATCTCGCGCGGGGCCTTGTAGGAACCGAAGTAAAACCCTCGGAAAATATGGATATAGACCACGACAAAGAACGCGCTCGCGCCGTTGGCGTGGGCATAGCGCATCAGCCAGCCCCAGTTGACATCGCGCATTATGTGCTCGGTCGAGGAGAAAGCGATGTCTGAATTGGCGGCAAAATGCATCGCCAGGATGAGCCCGGTAACAATCTGCACGACAAGGCAGAAGCCCGCCAGAATGCCGAAGTTCCAGAAGTAGTTCAGATTGCGGGGCACCGGATATCCGGCGCCAACCGCGTTGTACATCAAGCGTGGCAGCGGCAGTTTCTCATCGAAATACTGCATCAGCGGGTGGCTTGGCTTGTATTCTTTCGCCCAGGGGAAGCTCATGGTTTTCTACCTCAGCCGATCTTGACGATAGTGTCGGAGCTGAACTTGTATTCCGGAACCTCAAGGTTCTTCGGCGCGGGGCCTTTGCGGATGCGTGCGGCGGTATCGTAGTTCGAACCGTGGCACGGGCAGTAATAACCGCCGAAATCGCCCTTCACCTCGCCCTCACCCGCACCGAGCGGCACGCAGCCGAGGTGGGTGCACACGCCCATGGTGATCAGCCAGTTTTGCTTGCCCTCTTTCGTCCGGTCTTTCAGCGACTGCGGATCGCGCAGCGTTGTAATATCGACCGCTTCGGCCTCGGCAATTTCTTTGGCTGTGAGATTGCGAATAAACAGCGGCTGTTTGCGGTACAGCGCCTTGATCGCCTGACCCGAAGCAATCGCGCTGATGTCAATTTCCACCGAACTTGCCGCAAGAACGTCAGCCGAAGGGGACATCTGAGTGATAAGCGGGACCAGCGTGGCGACACCGCCGACACCGGCGGCGCTGATCGCCGCAATATTGATGAAGTCGCGCCGACGCACGCCGCCCCCTGCTGGGTGACTGGCAGATTCGAGACTGGCGGTCTGAAGACCGACCGGAGCCGCGTTGCCCGCTTCCTGTGACATGTTTGACCTAGTCCTGTTCCACCGGTTCGCTTGCAGCATAGTGCCAGAAACTAACCGAAAACCGCCGAATATTGCCCAGCGAGCCGCATCTTGACTGACAAGAACACGCATCTCGCACCGGGGATTGGCGCAGCTTTCCCGGCTGCTCCGATACCGGCTTGGCGCCCCTTTAGCTGCGAAAAATTGGCCTGCCAACCGTGTTTTTTGTCTGGTGGAAAAGTCGGTAAGGCGCAGGGCCAGTTAGGGTGCCATATCTCAGAAAATCAGTGCTCCCCCCGCGCAGGCGGGGGCCTCAAGAGGCTGGGCGGAACTTGGCGCGATGCGC
>JANNZB010000059.1:0-3299 GCA_031410395.1 Novosphingobium sp. | reverse complement strand
GCCTTCCAGCCGCTACCTTCTCAATGCCGCGCGTAAAGTCGCACAGGGGCCGAGCCGGGTCGAGCGCATGACCTCCCACCGGCCGTTCGCAAATGATGTCACGCCGCCCGAGCCCACGCACCATCAGCAATGGCGCCGCTGCCGGTCGCGCGTTTCGTGTTTACCTCAGGCGTTATCCCGCATTCGCCAGCGGGGGCATTGCTGCGTTCAGAGCATTTAACAAGATTTGTTCGCGCAGAGGCGCAGAGGCGCAAAGGGTAGTGGCGCTCGCGGCGAAGCCGCTTTGTCGATAAGGCTGCCCGACAAGTGCGATGGTCCATTTGCAGAATGGCCTGCGGCGCGAGTAACACTTCTCTGCGCCTCTGCGCAAAACCAACTACCTCTCCTCAAATAAGTCACATGCCCGCCAGCGCCTTTTGCCGCCGTCTTTGCACCGAGCTGCCGAGCCCGATTGCCTCGCGGTATTTGGCCACGGTTCGACGCGCCAAATCGAAACCTTTGGCGTTGAGCAAATCGACCAGCGTATCATCCGAAAGGATCGCCCCCGGCACTTCGGCATCGATCAGCTGGCGGATCGCCGCCTTCACCGCTTCAGCTGAAGCCGTGCTTTCTCCATCCGCCGACGCCACACCCGAAGTGAAGAAATACTTGAGCTCAAACGTGCCGCGCGGGCACATCAGGTACTTGTTCGATGTAACCCGGCTCACCGTCGATTCGTGCATCGAAATCGTCTCCGCCACCGCGCGCAGGGTGAGCGGTTTTAGTTGCGATACACCGTGGCGGAAGAAACCTTCCTGCTGCTTGACCAGCTCGGCGGTAACTTTGAGGATCGTCTTCTGCCGCTGGTCGAGCGCCTTGATCAGCCAGTTGGCATCGGCGAGCTTTTCCGAAAGCCAGCCGCGCGCGCTTTTGTCATCGCAGGCGCCTTTCATCTCGACATAATAGCTGCGGTTGACGATCAGCCGCGGCAGGGTGTCCTGATTGATCGAGATGTCCCAGCCGCCATCAGCCCGTGCGACTATCAGCACATCAGGCGTCACCGGATCACCGCCGCCCTTGGCGAATTTCAGCCCCGGCTTGGGATCATAGCTGCGCAGTTCGGCGAGCATATCGGAGAAGTCCTCGTCATCAACCCCGCACATGCGCTTAAGCCGGGGAACTTCGCCGCGCGCCAGCAGATCGAGGTTATCGATCAGCCGCGCCATCGCTGGATCATAGCGGTCCGCCTCGCGTGCCTGCAGCGCGATACATTCGCTCAGACTGCGCGCCGCTACGCCGGTAGGATCAAAGGTTTGCACCAATTTTAGCCCCGCTTCGGCATCGGCGAGTGCCACGCCAAGATCATCCGCCAGTTCGCGCAAAGGGCTGGAAAGATAGCCTGCATCATCGAGCCGGTCGATCACCGCGCGCGCCAGCATCGCCAGCGTCGGATCGCGGGTGGCGGTGCCGACCTGCATTGCGAGATGTTCGCCGAGCGTCGGTTCCGCTCCGCCGCGCTCATCAATACCGGGGCCGTCCTCGCCGCCACCTGCGCCCGCCAGCGCGCCGCCCCACTCTCCGAATTCCTTGTCGCCAATATCCCTGTCCCCGGTGTCCCGGTCAACATCGAGCGTAGTGGGATCAACATCGAGCGGTTTGTCCTCAGCCCCGCGGCCTTCGCCGACGAGCTGGTCAACCGGCGAGCTTTCGAGCGTGGTTCTGCGTCCTTCGAAAAGCTCAGGATGGGCGGGGTCAGCGTCTGCGGGCGCTGGCGCACCAATATCAAGCAGCGGATTGGATTCGAGCGCCTCGCCAATAAACGCCTCAACCTCAAGGTTGGAAAGCGTCAGCAGCTTGATCGCCTGCTGCAACTGCGGGGTCATAACCAGCGATTGCGATTGCCTCAGGTCAAGGCGCTGGCTGAGTGCCATTGCTTATGCGCCGTGCGCGGCCTTCGACAGGCTCAGGCTGAGCGGGATTTGAATGATGAAGTTCAAAAAACCCCGCTCATGCTGAGCCTGTCGAAGCATCTTGGCGATCCGCCCGCCCAAACTACAACGAAAAATCGCTGCCGAGGTAGAGCATCTTGACGTTCTCATCCTCAACCATGCCCTCAGGCGATCCGGCAAACAACACCTGACCGCCGTAGATCACGCAGGTCTTGTCCACGATATCGAGCGTTTCGCGAACGTTGTGGTCGGTGATCAACACCCCGATCCCGCGCGTTTTAAGGTCGCGGACCAGCTCGCGAATATCGTTGATCGATAGCGGATCGATCCCGGCGAAGGGTTCATCGAGCAGCATGATCGAGGGTTTGGCGGCGAGTGCGCGGGCAATTTCGCAGCGCCGCCGTTCGCCGCCCGACAGCGCCATCGCCGCGCTTGCGCGGAGACGGGTGAGGCCAAATTCGGTGAGCAGACGTTCGAGCTCGTCTTGGCGGGTCGCCTTGTCAGGCTCATTCAGCTCGAGCACGGCGGCGATGTTCTGTTCCACCGTCAGCCCGCGAAATATCGAGGTTTCCTGCGGCAGATAGCCAAGCCCGAGGATCGCTCGGCGGTACATCGGCAGGCTGGTTACGTCGATACCGTCCATCAGGATCCGGCCCGAATCAGGCCGGACGAGCCCCATGATCGAATAGAAACATGTGGTTTTTCCGGCGCCATTTGGCCCCAGCAGACCCAGAACCTCGCCCTTGCCCACCGACAGCGAAATGTCGTTAAGCACCGCGCGCTTGTCATAAGACTTGGCGATCGAGATAACCTCCAGCCCGCCTGTGGGCTGAACTGAAAGGTCGGCGGCCGGCTGCCTGAGCGTTGTTGTATCGTCCATCGTCATTCCGTTTAGGCAGTGGCAAGGGGCACTTCAAGCGCTGATCTGGCCGCAATGGTTCAATTTGGCAGGATTCCTGCATGTCCCGCCGCATCATGCGCCGCAAGTTGTCGCACAATCAGGGTTAACGCATCTTGATCGAAACGCGTTTTGGTGGTTTATTACCGCCCGAGAGAGAATCCTGAAAGGAACGGTCGCAATGATCGACGTGCTCCGGCCAACAGAGCCGATTGCGGCCGAACCCGCATCAGCTGCCCGTGGGCGCGACTGGCGCAAGCGCATGAGCGATAACATTGCCTATGCGCTGCTGGTCTATACCGGTCTGCAGATTTTCGGCACAATGACCGCTCTCAAAGGCGAGAGCGGTTCGCTGCTGCCTTATCTGGCGCTGATCGTGCTGGTTATAGCGATCATCCCTTCATGCCGCCGTTTTGAAAAGCGCTGGAACAGGTTGAGCGATGAACAGGCCGCTGACCCTGCCCTGGCGGCCT
>JANNZB010000058.1:0-7118 GCA_031410395.1 Novosphingobium sp. | reverse complement strand
CGCGATAATCGCCGCTGGTCCGATCAAGAATACAAGTACGGCGAGCGGCGCGGGCAGCGATGAAGGCGGCTTCGGAACTGCCGTTATAGCCCCACAGGGCAAAGCGTTCTGGCGAATCCATCTGCGATGCCAGCGCTGAGGCGAAGCGCCAGTTTCCCAGTGTATCGAGCCAGTGCGCCGCGGGGCGGGCTCCGACGCGGGAAGCCAGCCGTTCGATCCACTCTATAATCCCTCTGGTGCGCACCAGCGACGGATCGAGACGGGGGTGCCTGAACCGCACAAATTCCGAGTGCAGACGGCGACCTATCGCTCCGGGCATTGCGCGCTCAAGCCAATAGGGGAAATGGTCTGGACGGTAAAAAATCGAGGTTGCGTACCAAGCAAGCCGGTCCAGATCCTGGAGGGCAAGCGCGGTTTGCCAGCTGTGCTGGGTGCCCGGGTGAAAGACCGCAACCTTCATCGCCGACGCTCCTACCGCACATGCGCGGCGTGCGAAACCCGCTGCGCGCCAACCCTGGATCAGCAATGCGGCAAATCGCCGCTTTCCTACAGATAACCAGATAGGTTAGTTCACGGCTAATCATGATCCAACCTTGAGGAACAACCATGACAGCCGCCCCGCTTCAGCCGCCTGCGCGATACGTCGCCCCTTTTGCCGTATCGTTTGCCAATGCCAATGGCGAAAGCGATGTGGTGAGCAGTATCAACCCGCTGCCCGTCAGCAGCACGCCTTCGACCCCGCCTTCACCGCTTACCGGATCGGCAACTGTCACCGGCATTGTCGGGCCGTTTCTGGTGGTCGTGGGTAGGCCGGTAATGCTCGCGCTGTCGGGCACATGGACCGGACAGGTGCGTGTGCTGCGCTCCACCGATGGCGGGACAACCAAGCTACCTTTGACCGCGCTGGGCGCAACTTACGGCAGTTATACTGCCAATATGTGCGAACCCATGTGGGACGAAAGCGAGGCAAGCACGCGGCTTTATCTCGATGTCACGATCGCCTCGGGCGCAGTCACTTACCGCATGGGGCAATAGGACATGGCGATTGATTTCATTGCTCGCGCCGCTGCGGCAGCAGCGGCCTCGGCGGGTGGCAGCGCATCCGCGCCGGCCTTTGTCTTCACTGCGGTTGGGACCAAGTCGATCGCTGCGGGGGTGAGCGCATTTACCTCGAGTGGGTATTCAGGCACTGGCCTCGGCGCGGCCAATTATGTCAGCGATGCTCTCGCCACCGCCGCGCTGGCCGCTGCCCACCCCCGCTGTTGCAAGCAAAGCGCCGATGGGCGCTATTGGCGGCTCGTTCCGGGTGCCGACGGCAAGAACCATTTTCGCCAGGTTGGGGTGGTAACCGGCGCTGTCGTCAATAACTACCCCGCGATTCAAGCGCTGTTCGACTATGCTGCTGTGGCTGGCCTGATCCGGCTTACCTTCCCGCATGGCCGGATCGAGACCTGGCAGGCGCTTCGGACAACCCACTTCAACATTGTCGGTCCGGATGGCGGACTGGCCGTCAAGTCTTCGCTGATTATCGACAGCGACGGCTGGACAGTTCTCGATTTCAAAGGCCCGACCGGCGGCAGTCCCGACACGGATTTCCAGACAATTACCGACTATGGCCCCTATCGCGGCGGCGGCTTGCAGCTTTATGGTGACGACACGCCCTGGTCTGCCAACCCCGATGACTGGAAAATCCAGTTCTTCGAAATGGAGCGCGTCCGGCTTAAAGGCAATCGCACCTGTGGTCGCGGGGTGGCTGGCAATGACGGCAAAGACAAGGGCTTTTACTATAATAACGCGGTGCGGAACATCACCCTGCGCGATGTTGAGGTGGACCACTTCTTTTACGAGCTGCTTTACGGCGGAAACTACATTCACCCCTATTCCAACGTCACGCTGGAGCGGGTCAAGGCGCATGGTTCAGGCCAATCGTGCCTGAACTTCACTTACAGCAACTCCATCACCGACATTGATGGGCAATACGGCGATAGTTACCTCGCGGCAGAGCTTTTCGGGTCGAACTATAGCCTCACCCGAACGCGGTTCTACGATTGCGATAACGTTGGCTTTTCATCGAGCCGGTCCACCGACATTCCATCGGGAGCGCCATATAACCTTCCCGCCAATTCGCCGCCGCTCAACATCACCACGCTAGGCGCTGTAGTCTGTGACCGGATTACCAATGTCGCCGTCCACGCCCATTGCTATGGTGATCTGCACATCATCGACGGGCATCTGATAACCGGGGAGTTCGCCGGTGACATTGACCTCAAGGTCACCGTCACGCTCGACCGGGCTGATGGCATCACCGCACTGGTGATCAGCGGGCCTGCGGCAGTGCCAACGGGCGGCTATGTCGGAACATTTCTGCGCAATGTCATGATCGAACTCACGGCAAATCTGACGCGGTATGCCGAAGATCACAATTACAAGTTCACCAACATTGTCGCAATTTCAGGCGTTATGGACCCCGAGACTTGCGCGGTCCATGTCAAGCGGGCGGGGCACTATGTGGTCTTCGGCAGCACCTTCGGGTCGCTGACCGCGATGCCCTATATCTCCGTGGACAAGGCGCAATCGGTCGCGGCCTATTCGGGGCTTGTTCCCGGTAAAGACCTTTACCTGAATGCAACCTATGCGCTCAATCCGCATGACCTTGGCCTCAACGCCTATGCCGGGGCGACGGCTATCCCGATCACCTTTTCGGCGGTTGGCACTGGCGGCGCCTATGAGGGTGTTCCGCAAGGCCAGCGGTTCACGTTCTTTTACGCCGGCGATGCTTTCAGCGGGCTTGGGTCATTCACCTTCCTCCACAACGGCACCGGCATGGCGCTGAGCGCCGATCTGACGCTTAACAAGGCTGGATCTTGGGTTGAGTTCGAATGGAACAGGACTATCGGCAAGTGGACAGACGTGGCGAAGTTTGTCCCGCTCTAGGATAGCGACGCAAGGCTGGCTTGCCAGCCTTGCAGGCTGCTCTATGACCAGCGTGGTGAACCCTGTGGCGCGGAGCAAGAGTGGCGAAGGACAGACCGGTAAAGATTGCGCTCGTCTGGGCCCAGTTCGCCGCTTACCATATTGATCGGTGTGAGGCCGTCGCCGCGCGCTTGGCGGGCCGCGCTGAGGTGCTGGCAGTAGAAGTGGCGACGACCTCGACCGACTATGCCTGGGAACCTTCCGGCGCGATTGATGGCGCGCGCAAGGTTACCCTTTTCCCCGGCCATTCGTATGAGGCGCTTTCGCCGTTTCAGCGATTCTTCGCCCTGTTTCGGCTATTGCGGCGGTGTGATTGGGTGATGATCGGGCTCAGTTATGCCGCGCCCGATGTTATCGCGCTGACCTGGCTGCTGCGCCTGTTCGGAACCAGGTCGGTGATCTACAGCGAATCGAAGGCCGATGACCGGCCGCGCAAGGCGCTGATCGAGTGGGGCAAGCGCATGGTGATGACCTGCTATCACGGAGCAATTGTCGGCGCGGGGCGGCATGTGGCCTATATGCGCTCGCTCGGGTTTGGCGCGCGGCCAGTGCTACCGGGGTATGACGGGGTCGGAATTGCGCGGATCAGGGCGCAGGCCGGGGGGGTACTCGCTCCCGATGGTCTGACATTTTCTGAGCGGCCTTTCGTTTTCGTTGGGCGTTTTGTCGACAAGAAAAATCTGCCCAACCTTATCGATGGCTACGCCGCCTATGTGGCTGCAGCAGGTCCGCAATCGCGCCGTCTGGTGCTGGCGGGTTCGGGCGCTGAGGAGTCGGAGATTCGGCGGCGCGTGGTGCTTGGCAAGGTTTCGCATCTGGTCGATTTTCCTGGTTTCCTCTCCGCCGATCAGGTTTCCCGGCTGCTGGCGGACGCGCTGGCGCTGGTGCTTGTCAGCCGCGAGGAGCAATGGGGGCTGGTGGTCAATGAAGCGCTGGCGCTGGGTATTCCGGTGATCGTTTCTCAGCAGGTCGGCTCGCGCGATGCGCTGGTGCGCGATGGGGTGAACGGGGCGGTGGTCAATTCTGAATCGACCGATGCCATCGCCGCTGCACTGGCCTCAATGGCCGCAGACGAGTCGCAGTGGCGGCAGTGGGTCAGCGCCTGTCATGCCCGCTCATGGCTTGGCGATACCGAGCGGCTGGCCGACGCGGTGGAGACGATGCTGAACTGCTCCAGCTCCGAAGCGTCAGCCAGATTAGCCAGATTTTCCGAGGAAGTTTGCTGATGGACCACACCTACGCCAACTTTGACGTCGAGCCCGATCCAAGTCACCGGCCGATGTATCTGAAAAAGGCATTGCGGTTCCTGCAAGGCGTGCCGCACGGTGCCAAAGTGCTCGACGCGGGCTGCGGCGGCGGCGATTTTTCGGTTGGTCTCCACGCGGCGGGATATGATGTCTACGGCTGCGATCTCAACGTCAGCGGCGTTGCGGCGGCTGCCGAGCGCGGGGTGGGGCGGTTTGTCGTTTCCTCGCTTTATGAACCGCTCGCCCCGCCTTTCGGTGTCGCGGCTTTCGATGCGATCGTGAACATTGAAGTGATCGAACACCTCTACAGCCCGATCACTTTTGCCCGGCGCTGCCATGAAGCCTTGGTTCCGGGCGGATTCCTTGTCGTCTCGACGCCGTATTGGGGCTATGCAAAAAACCTTGCGCTGGCGGTCACGGGCCGGGTTGACCGTGCGCTGACAGCGCGCTGGGAGGGCGGACACATCAAACATTTCTCGCGCGCGACGCTCACCGGCTTGATGCAGGACAGCGGCTTTTCGCCGTGCGGGTTTGCCGGCGCGGGTGAAGGCTGGCGCGATGCGGTTCCCTATTTGTGGAGCGGTATGATTATGGCGTTTCGGAAAGTTTGATCGTGGAACTGCCGCTGCACGGTCGCCGGATTGGCCTGCTGACGGCATCGGCCTCACGCGCGGGCGGCGGCGTTTTCGAAGCCGTGGTAGCTCAGGCAGAGCTGATCCGGGCGCAGGGCGGTGAGGCGGTGGTTTTTGCGCTTGAGGATAGTCACTCGGCAGAAGATCGTTCGCGCTTCGGCTCCAGCGAAGTGCATCATGCCCGCGTTGCCGGTCCGCGGCAGATTGGTTTCGCGCCATCGCTCGCCCGGATGCTGGTTGATGCCAAACTCGATTGCCTGCATCTTCATGGCATCTGGATGTACCCCTCGCGCGCCGGATATCTGTGGGCCGCGCAAACCGGCAAGCCGTTTTTCATCTCACCACACGGGATGCTCGATCCGTGGATCACCGCACGCGGGCGGTGGAAAAAAGCGCTGGCAAGGATCGGTTATGAGCGAGCGGCGTGGGCCAGCGCCACCGCGCTCCACGCGCTGACGAAACGTGAGGCGGCGGACATTGCCCGTGAGACGGGGCGTTGGGACGCGGTGGTGATCCCCAACGCCTGTCCCGCCGCCACTGCCGATTGGCAGAGAAATCGCGCTCCGGACCTGCTCTATATTGGCCGGGTGCATCCGAAGAAAAATCTCGTCGCGCTGGTGCAGGGGTGGATCGCTGCGCGCAAACCTGACGGCGCGCGATTGCGCATCGCTGGCTGGGGGGCAGAGACCGACATTGCCGATCTGCGTGCGGCAATTGGCTTGGCGGATAGTTCGGTTGAATTTCTCGGGGCCATTTATGGTGAGGCAAAACAGGCGCTGATCGGCAGCGCACGATTCATGGTTCTGCCGTCGCACAGCGAGGGGTTGCCGATGGCCGTGCTCGAGGCGTGGGCGGCGGCAACCCCGGTGATCATGACCGCCGAATGCAACTTGCCCGAAGGGTTCGCCGCCGGCGCCGCACGCGAATGCGGTTATGATCGGGCCGCGATTGCTTGCGCGCTCGAGGCCACCCTGGCCTTGGGCACAGCCGAATGGCGGCGCATGGCCTCAGCCGCGCAGGGTCTGGCTATGGGTCAATTCTCATCCGCCGCCGTTGCCGCGCATTGGTCTGCCGCCTATGCTGGGGCGATCGACCGGGAGGAAACGCGATGAACCTGCTCGATGCCAGCACCCACCGCCCGCTTGAAGGCGGCCCGAGCTTCTCGGCAGGCAATCGCCTGTTGCGGTTGGTGTGGATGGCGAGCTGGCTTGTCCTCGCGCGCTTCACCCCGCCGCCACTGCATGGCTGGCGACGCATGGTTTTGCGGATGTTCGGGGCAAAAATCGCCGCTGGCGCGCGGGTTCATGGCAGCGTGAAAATATGGCTACCCGCCAACCTTGAGCTTGGTGAAAATGCCCTGATCGGACCCGGTGCGCGGCTGTATAATCAGGGACGGATTATGATCGGCGCGCGCAGCGTTATCTCGCAGCGCGCGCACATCTGCGCCTCGACCCACGACATTCACGATCCTGATTTTCAACTGGTGTGCCGCCCGGTGGTGATCGGCACGCAATGCTGGGTTGCGGCGGAGGCCTTTGTCGGTCCCGGAGTCACAATGCATGATCGATCAGTGTTGGCCGCGCGTGGCGCTTTGTTCGACGACGCGCAGGCGGACGGTGTCTATGGGGGCAACCCCGCCGCATGGATCAAGGATCGCGGCTTACGCCCGGCTGCTGGTTCCGCATCTCAATCTGCCTGAGCACCTGCTCTTTCTCTCGCGCTGACAGCATCGGCCAGTCGGCGATTTCCTCGAGCGTGCGCTGGCAGCCTTCACACCAGCCACTCACGGCGTCGATCCGGCAGATCGAATTGCAGGGTGAAGGCGGGTGATAGATCACGCTGGCGTTCCAAGCACGGCTGCCACCGTCCTGCAACCCTGCGCGCCCTGCTAGACTTGACCTGCCATGGCTCGCCCTCCATCGCGATCAGCGTGACGGGTAATGATCCAATCGGGCAATCGCGCCAGGACCGGCTGACCGCTCCGGGCAGAACCTTCGCGCCATTTCGCTATCCGGCGTTCCGGGCAATCTGGACCGCCAACCTATTCTCGGCGATTGGCTCATCGGTGCAATCGGTGGGCGCGGCAGGGCTGATGCCCGAGCTCACGTCGTCGCACCGGCTGATCGCCATGGTTCAGGCCTCGGTGACGCTGCCGATCATGCTGCTCGGGGTTTTCGCCGGGGCTATAGCCGATAATTTTGATCGCCGCCGGGTGATGCTGGCGGCGCAAACCGGAATGCTCGTCGCCTCGGGAATGCTGGCGGCC
>JANNZB010000057.1:0-1550 GCA_031410395.1 Novosphingobium sp. | reverse complement strand
TCTTCGGCTTCGTTGCTTGTCGCGCGGAGAACCCCACCCCTAGCCCCTCCCGGAAGGCCGGGAGGGGAATCAAGTGAAGAGAACCCACCTTCCCCTCAACGGTCTCCGTGTCCTCGATGCAGCGGCGCGGCACCTTTCGTTCACGCGCGCGGCGGACGAGCTGGCCGTGACACCCGCCGCCGTGGGGCAGCAGATCCGAGCGCTGGAGGACACGCTCGGCACGGTCCTGTTCCGCCGCACGCCCAAGGGGCTGGAACTGACACCCGAGGGCGAGGCGGGGCTGGCCGACCTGCGCAGCGGTTTCTTGAGCTTCGAGGAATCCGTGCGCGCGATGCAGGCGGGGCAATCGTCCAAATCGCTGACGATCGCCGCACCACGCGACATCACGGCAAAGTGGCTGGCAGGGCGGCTGGCGGCGTATCGCAAGAGCGATCCCGAATTGCGGTTCCAGTTGCTGGCGAGCGATGACGGACTCGATTTCACCCAAGCCAATCTCGACCTCGCGATCATCTTCGGCACCAGCGCGGGCGAGCATGAAGGCGTGGCGCTCGGCCCGCGCGGATTCGTGAGCGTGGGCGAGGGTACAGCGATCGGATGGCCGGGCTGCCCGTCGGATGAAAACGCAACGCTGACCGTGGCCGATGCCGGGCTGGCAATGGACGCGGCACTGGCGGGGCTCGGGCGGGCGGTGGTGCCCGCAATGCTGGCAGGCGCGGTTGCGGCGACGGTCGAGGACGAACGCGGCTACTGGCTGGTCGCGCCTTTGCCGCAGTGGCGGCAGAAGAAGGTCAGGGCGCTTGTCGAGATTTTGGTAGGGTAATCGCGGTGCGGGAACCGGACTTTGATATCGACGGATGGTCGCTCGATGATGGCGAAGAATATCACCAACGCTGGCCATCCTCGTTTTCAATACCGTCCAAAGCTCGCCGTGATGCACTGGAGCCGGGAGACTTAGTGAAGCTGATATTCCGGATTGCTGTCGATAATCCTGACGATCCGGTTTCAGTCGAGCGTATGTGGGTCATTGTTCGGGAACGGACTGCCAACGGTTATCTGGGAGTCCTTGATAACGATCCTGATGCTATCGCAGAAAATGAGCGTTTATGGCACGGGATCGAACTCCCATTTGCGGCGCGCCACGTGATCGATTTCGATGAGGCCGACGACAATACTTTTGCAATTGCAGCCAAAGAGCCAACGCGGCGGTGGACTACCTCATAACACAATTCCAGGTATCAACGCCCGCCACGGCAAAGCCGCGTCGTCGGTCCTTAAGCTGCGCTAAGGCCGTCCGGCTTTCGCGGTCTCGACGCCAGCTTCGCTAGCGGCGTGCCGCTCAAGCATCAATCGCTTCCTCATCCACCCTTGCCGCATTTTCCTGAATGAAGTTAAAGCGATGCTCGGGGTTCTTGCCCATCAGGCGCTCGACGAGATCGCGGACGGCAATCATGATTTGAAAGCTGGCGGATCTGGCCAGCGCGATGCGCGGGCAAGGCGGAAAGGCACACCAAAGTCTTCGGCTGCTTTAGCGAGTTGCAAATCGGTCGTGA
>JANNZB010000056.1:0-4894 GCA_031410395.1 Novosphingobium sp. | reverse complement strand
GCAAGTCGATAAGAAAGACGCGCCCAAAGCCTACCTTGTAATGTTGGCATTCAACATAGCGCTCTCGATTCTGCTGATGCTCGTCATTATTCAGTTGGTCAGCTAAACACTGTCATGACCGTCCGGATCCGCGTCATTCCCTGCCTTGATGTCCGCGATGGCCGGGTGGTCAAGGGCGTGAACTTTGTTGATCTGAAAGATGCCGGTGATCCGGTCGAGCAGGCGCGGGCCTATGATCTCGCCGGGGCAGACGAGCTGTGCTTCCTCGATATCAGCGCCAGCCACGAAGGGCGCGGCACGCTGCTCGATGTCGTTCGGCGCACCGCCGAAGTTTGCTTCATGCCGCTCACCGTCGGCGGCGGGGTGCGCACGGTTGAAGATGCCCGCGCATTGCTCCTCGCAGGCGCAGACAAGGTGGCGGTGAACTCTGCGGCGGTGACCCGGCCCGAAGTGGTCGCCGAGATTGCCGAGAAAATGGGCAGCCAGTGCATCGTCGCCTCGGTCGATGCGCGGCGGCGGGTAGGCGGCGAGGGGTGGGAAATATTCACTCACGGCGGCCGCAATGCCACTGGGATTGACGCGGTAGAACACGCGGTGCGGCTTGCCGATTTGGGTGCGGGCGAATTGCTCGTTACCTCGATGGATGGTGATGGCACGCAGAGCGGATATGACTTGTTGCTGACCCGGTGCATTGCCGATGCAGTGGCCGTGCCGGTCATCGCATCGGGCGGCGTAGGCACACTTGAACACCTTGTTGATGGCGTGGTGCAAGGCCATGCCAGCGCGGTTCTCGCCGCCTCGATCTTCCATTTCGGCACCTACACGATTGCGCAGGCGCAGGCGGCACTACGCGCGGCGGGGCTTCCGGCACGGGGTTAACCGTCGGTTTACCTTACATTTGGCGAATTTAGCGCGTTAGCATTAACCATTGATCTATCAGCTTTTCTGTGGCGTGGAGCATGCTGGCACAGCGTTTGCGTTAATCCAACTATGGCTATCAGTCCCGCCGCCTCTTTTGCCCTGCTCGCTGCCTTTCCGGCGGCGCTACTAGCGAGTCAGCCGTCCAGCCAAAGCATTGTCACCGTGCCCGAACCAACTGACCTTCTGCTGTTCAGCCTGGGTGTAACAGGCCTGATTATCGGCCGCCGCGCAGCGATGAAGCGCAAGGATTAGGACGAAGATTCGCCCGATTAATTGCATTGGTTCCGGAGCGCGCGCGTCATCACCTTTTCGCGCAGCGCACCGGAATCAAAGGCGGGAAGGGCGTCCGCTTACCCGCAGGACGCCCTTTTTGCGATCCGCCTTTCGTAACGCAGGTGCTTGACCAAAAGCGCGCTGCCGATCATGCACTTGCACCATGAGCGACACCCTGAACCGCCTCGAAGCGACTATCGCCGCGCGCCGCAATGCCGATTCATC
Organism: Novosphingobium sp.; assembly: GCA_031410395.1. Classification (GTDB taxonomy): domain Bacteria; phylum Pseudomonadota; class Alphaproteobacteria; order Sphingomonadales; family Sphingomonadaceae; genus Novosphingobium. Next base: position 3,475 of record JANNZB010000056.1, on the reverse strand, counting down.
GGCAAGCTATGTGGCAAAGCTCCACGCCGGCGGCCTGCCCAAGATCGCGCAGAAACTGGGCGAGGAAGCGGTGGAAACTGTCATCGCCGCGCTGTCGGGGACCCGCGCCGAACTGATCGATGAGGCGGCGGACCTGCTTTTCCACCTCACCGTATTGCTGGACGCCAAAGACGTGCCGCTGGACGAAGTTTTCGCCGAACTTGATCGGCGGGAGGGCAAGTCCGGAATCACTGAAAAAGCCGCGCGAAAGGCCGATTGATGCCCATTGATCCGCGCGGAGCTTATGATCCGAACAACATCTTCGCCAAAATCCTTCGCGGCGAGATTCCGTGTGACAAGGTTTACGAAGACGAGTGGGCGCTGGCTTTTCATGACATCAATCCGCAGGCGCCGGTGCATCTGCTGGTGATCCCCAAGGCTTCTTACGTCTCGTGGGATGATTTTAGCGAAAAGGGTTCGGCGGAGGAAATTGCCGGGTTCATCCGCGCGGTCGGGCAGGTCGCGCGTGATGCCGGGCTGGTTGATCCGGGTTACCGGATGCTGACTACTGTTGGCCAGCACGGCCATCAGGAAGTGCCACATTTGCACGTCCATTTGCTCGGCGGGCAGCAGTTTTACGGCATGGTTCCGCGATCGAACGCGGCTTAGGCACGGCCGGGCAGCACAACCCCTTGCCCTGCGACTCGCCTAGCGGCTAAGCCAGTACCTGCATGACGTCAGCGCTTACTCCTCAATCTGGCCAGTTTGATGGCCCGGTCCACCACTTCGCCGTGCGCGCCTATTTTGAGGATACCGATCTGTCGGGCGTCGTCTATCACGCCAATTACCTGCGCTGGTTCGAACGCGCCCGGTCCGATATGCTGCGGCTGCTGGGGATTGATCAGCGCGCGGCGCAAGAAGCGGGTGAAGGTGCTTACGCTGTGTCCGAACTGACAATCCGCTATTTCGCCCCCGCCCGGCTCGATGATGCCGTGCTGCTCGAAAGCCGGATTGAGGGAATGCGTGCAGCCTCTTGCCGGATGCATCAGCAGGCCTGGCGCGATGGCGTTCTCCTTACCGAAGCGCGGCTGCGCGTTGGTTTCGTCGCCCCCGATGGCCGTCCGCGCCGCCAACCTGACGCCTGGCGCACCGCCTTTGCTGCCATTCTGCCTGAAAGTACGCTCTGATGGATCTTTCTGCCTTACTTGCTTCATCGCCATCCGAGCCGCTCAACCCCTTGCGGATGTTCCTCGATTCCGATGTCGTGGTACAGGCGGTCATGGCCGGGCTGCTGCTCGCCAGCCTGTGGGTTTGGTCCACGATCATCGCCTTTTCGTGGCGCATGGCGCGGCTGGCGCGACGCAGCGCTGCCTATGAGGCTGAGCTTTGGCAGGCGGATAATTACGAGGAATTTCACGCCGAAAGCAGCAAGGGCGATCAGCCGATTGCGCGGGTGGCGGGGGCGGCATTCGATGAATGGAAGCGCTCGGCCAAATTGGCGCGGCCAGACCGTGAGGGCATACGCCAGCGGCTTTCGCTGGTGATGGGCACCGTGGTCGAAGGCGAGGCAGACAAGCTCGCCGCGCGGCTCAACATTCTGGCGACGGTGGGCGCAGCAGCGCCGTTTGTCGGCTTGTTCGGCACGGTCTGGGGGATCATGCGGACGCTTTCGTCGTTTTCGCAAACCGCCTTCACCATGGCGACGGTCGCGCCGCAGCTGTCAGAGGCGCTGTTCGCCACCGCCATCGGCCTGTTTGCGGCTATTCCGGCGGTGATTTCCTACAACCGTTTGAGTCTCAAGGTGAACGCCTACGAATCGCGACTGCAACGCTTTGCTGATCGGATGATGGCGACTTTGAGCCGCGAACTGGAAGCGAAGTAGCATGGCACTCCGCTCAACCGCCGCCAGCCGGCGCCGCTCACGCCGCAATGGCCGCGCGCCAATGGCCGAAATCAACGTGACGCCGCTGGTCGATGTCATGCTGGTGCTGCTAGCGATCTTCATGGTTACCGCGCCATTGCTCGCTGCCGGGGTGCCGGTGCAATTGCCCGAGAGCAGCGCCAATGCCCTGCCGCAGATGCCCAAGGCGATAACGGTAACGCTTACTACCGAAGGCAAGACTTTCATCGATCAGGATGAGCTTGCACCGGGTGAATGGCCCGACCGGCTGGCGGCGTTGTTGCCGCGTGATGGTTCAGCCCCGCCCGAGGTAACGCTCAGGGCTGATCGCGCGCTGGCTTATGGCGAGGTTATGGCGGTCATGGGCGAGATGAATCATCTGGGTATCCGTAGCATTGCGCTGGTCACCAGCAGTTCAGTTCCGGCGCCTTAGGCAAGCGCGATGGCCCGGACCCGCATCCATGCCGAGGATATTGCAGGAGCTTCGCTCGCGGCGCTGGCTCACGTTGCGTTGATCGCATGGCTGGTTTGGATGCCGAGACCCACGCTGGTGCCTCCGCCAGAACGGGTGATGGTGACGCTGTCAGGCGAAGTGGGTGAACAGGCGTCTGCGCCGAGCCGTGAGGCGGCTGCACCAGCGGTTGCGCCGGTGGTGAGCAAGGAGCCCTTGCCCGAGCCTGCGCCCGCAATCGTGCCGAAGCCGCTGCCATTGCCGGTGCCCAAGGTGACCCCGCCGCCCGTCGCGCGCGTGGTGCAGCCGCCGGTTCCCAAGCCGATGCTCCGCCCTGCACCTGCACCTGTGGTCAAACGCGAAGTTCCAAAGCCGCAACCCCACCCTGTGCCCGCGCCAAGGCCGATGTCTCGCGTGGGCGGGGATTTCCTCTCAGGGGAGAGTGCCGGCAACCCACAAACTGCCCAGCGTTCCGGCGGGGCCAGCAAGCTGGGCGATGATTTCCTCAAGGGTGTTTCTGCGAGCCAAGCGCGCGGGAAATCCTCCGCTCCCGCCGGGCCAACCATTTCCGCGCAGGTCCGCTCGTCGCTGGTGTCCGAGGTCAGCCGCCAGATCAAACCGAAGTGGCAAGCGCCATCGGGGGTTGATGTCGATCTGCTGGCGACCACTATCGAATGGGATCTCAATCCTGATGGCACACTTGTCGGTCCTCCGCGATTTGTCAGCCAATCTGGGGTGAACGGGGCGAATACGGCCCAAGCCGCACGCCACCGCGAACAAGCGATCCGTGCGATCCGCCTCGCCTCTCCCTTTGCCTTGCCGCCCAAATTCTATGCGGGCTGGCAGCACCTGCGATTTACCTTTGACAGAAAGCTGAGCCAATGATGCGGCGTTTGATTTCCATGCTCCTTTTCGCGGTGGCTCCGGCGGCGCTGTCCGCTCAGCCTGCTCCCACGGCCACGACAACGCCTTCCGCCAGCGTTCCCGCTGCGACAACGGGTGAGGTTCTGACCGGCACCGTCACCGATGACAGCGCGTGGCAAGACCTCGGTATCGCGATTCCCGCGTTCCCGACCAACGCCGATGTTGCCACCCAGGCGAGCGCGGGAACGACCGCCGCGGTTGGCTGGGCGCTGGCGCAGGTG
>JANNZB010000055.1:0-2561 GCA_031410395.1 Novosphingobium sp. | reverse complement strand
TTCATCGTTGGCATCATAGATTGATCCGGGGCGCAGGCCATCGCCGAGCGAATAGGCGACGTCATAGGCTTTCATGATCTCGGTGATCTCGTCGAACCGTTCGTAAAGAAACGATTCCTTGTGATGCGCGAGGCACCATTTCGCCATGATCGATCCGCCGCGGCTGACGATCCCGGTCATGCGCTTTGCCGCGAGCGGAATGTAGGGAAGCCGCACACCGGCGTGGATGGTGAAGTAATCGACGCCCTGCTCAGCCTGTTCGATCAGGGTATCGCGGAATATCTCCCAGTTGAGGTCTTCCGCGACGCCGCCGACCTTTTCCAGCGCCTGATAGATTGGCACGGTGCCGATGGGGACGGGCGAGTTGCGCAGGATCCATTCGCGGGTGTCATGAATGTTGCGGCCAGTGCTCAGGTCCATCACCGTGTCCGCGCCCCAGCGGATCGACCAGACCATCTTGTCAACTTCTGAAGCAACGTCCGATGCCACTGCCGAATTGCCGATATTGGCGTTGATCTTGACGAGGAAATTGCGGCCGATCGCCATCGGCTCGCTCTCGGGGTGGTTGATATTATTGGGGATGATCGCCCGTCCGCGCGCCACTTCATCGCGGACGAATTCGGGTGTGACGAAATCAGGGATTTGCGCGCCATAGCTTTCGCCATCGCGCTTGTATTCCTTGAGCATTGCCCGCCCGAGGTTTTCACGCGTGGCGACATATTCCATTTCGGGCGTGATTATGCCTTTGCGGGCATAGTGCATCTGGGAAACGTTGCTGCCAGCCTTGGCGCGCAAAACCTTGCGGCGCACATTGGGGAAAGCGGGGACGCCGCCGCTACGATCCGGCCCAAGCTGGCCATTGTCCTCCGGCTTTACCTCGCGCTGGGTAACTTCCTCGACATCGCCGCGTGCGCGGATCCAGTCGCTGCGAATTTCGCGCAGACCCGCCGAAATGTCGATCAGCACTTCGCTGTCGGTGTAAGGACCGGAGGTGTCATAGACCCGCACCGGCGGCTCGCCCGAGCTCGGTTCCAAAGAAATCTCGCGCATCGCGACGCCAAGCGGGCCGACGTGGATCTTCCTCGATCCCCGGATTGCCCCAGTAGTGACACCGATTTCGAACTTTGCGTTAATGTCGGCCATGCGCGCTTCCTTATGGGGCGAGGCGGGCAGGGGAGCGCATGGACTTGCGGCAACCCTTCCCTCCGCCCGTGCTAACGGGTTCAGGTTCAACGGGTCGTAGGGCGTTTACACCTACCTCTCAGTCACACGACTCCCCGGGGATGTTGATGTTCTAGGCGAGAGGTTCCACACAGTCCAGCATGTCCGATCAAGCATTCGCCGATCTTGTTACTGAGGCGCAATCATGCCGGGTCTGCGCGGCCGCACTTCCGCATGGCTGCCGCCCTGTTTTTCAGGCCTCGCCGGGTGCTAAGGTGCTTATCATCGGGCAGGCTCCCGGCAGTAAAGTCCATGCAAGCGGCGTGCCTTGGGACGATGACAGCGGCGACCGGCTGCGCGAATGGACGGGAATTTCGCGCACGAGTTTCTACGATCCGGAGCAGGTGGCGATGTTGCCCATGGGCTTTTGTTATCCGGGGAAGGCGAGCGGCGGGGATCTGCCGCCTCGCCCGGAATGTGCACCGCTTTGGCATAGCAGGTTTCTTGAGCAGTTGCCCGCGCTGCGGCTAACTCTGCTCGTTGGGCAATATGCGCAGGCACACTATACTCCCAAGATACTACGCTCCAACATGACCGAGGCGGCACGTAACCGTGGTGCCATGCTCCCCGTTTACTTTCCTCTGCCGCATCCCGCCTGGCGCAGCAGGTTGTGGATGGGCAAGAACCAATGGTTCGAAGCTGATGTCCTGCCAGAACTGAGAGTCGCGATCGGCACGGCGCTCTCTCCATGACAATGCTCTATCCCCTGTCCGCCGATGCATCAGCAATCGCCCTGCAATTTGGCTTCAATGCCGGGCGCGATCCCTGGCCAGGCGGGACAATCGCACCGGGGCAATTTGCGCCGGTCATCACCGCCGGGCGTGAATTCGTTGCTGGGCCTGCGGGAGAGCGGCAGCCCAAACGCCTGATCCCGCGCCAATGGGGGGTACCGCCACCGCCCACTGCGGGCGACACCGGGCGACCGGTTCTCACCGTGCGCAATCCTGACAGCCCGTTCTGGATCGGCAACCTGCGCAATGCTGAGTTTCGCTGTCTGGTTCCTGCAAGCGCCTTTATGGAATGGGGGCGTACCGATCCGACGACAGGCAAGCGCCGCCAACACTGGTTTGTTTGCGCGGACCAGCCGCTGTTCGCCTTTGCCGGGGTGTGGAAAGACAGCGAGGTGCCGAGCTTTGCCCTGCTCACCTGCAACGCTAATGCCCTTCTGCGTGATGAGGGTATCGAGCGGATGCCGGTGATCCTGCCTGGATCTGCGCAAGACATCTGGCTACGCGGCGGGTGGATTGATGCGGCGGCACTGATTGCGCCCTATTCGTCTTCAATGATGCGCGATGCGCATCACCAGCAACTTCACGCAACCCGTTAAAACGCGTAGGCCA
>JANNZB010000054.1:0-2526 GCA_031410395.1 Novosphingobium sp. | reverse complement strand
CGGTAATAGTCGATGCCGGGGCAGGCAGCAGCGCCAGCGCGTTTTCATTGGCGCCAAGCGTGTCCGGTCTGGTGGCATATAGTCTTGCTTTTGTGCCGACTGCCAACGATTACGTACTGAGGGGCGTGCCCACCGCCTCTGCGATTGCCCCGCTTCAGATGGTCGGCGGCGCTCGTGAGTTGTTCTACAAGGGCAATGACCTGATAGGCGCGCATCTGTCGGACTTCGGCGGATGGTCAGACGAGAGCGCAGAGCGTCCAGGCGCTTCGCTGTGGATAGCGATGCAGGGTTCGAAGCGGACAGCGGGCGGCAACTACGCCGCCAACGTGTTCGGAACACCCTTGACCTACGACCTCACCACCGAGCAGGATTTCTTCAACGTCCAGGGCGGTGTTGATTTCGGTGCGGGGACATCTGCAGTTATCGGGTTGACCGGCGGTGCCGGGACTAGCGAACTTCACGTGCCGAACGGTGCGGGCCGGTTCAACTATCGCGCTCTTAACGTGGGTGCCTATGGCCGGTTCAACGCTGGATTGATCTTCGGCAGTGCGCTCGTGCGATATGAACACTATAACATCACGGCGAGCTCGCAAGCTGCCGGGTACAGCGCGCGCACCAACGGTCACGCGTGGGGCGGCCGCGGCGAACTAGGGCTGCACTTCGGGAGCTCTGCCTACTTTGTTGAGCCGCTAGTATCGGTAGATTACGCCAGGTTGCGGATGGACGGATATAGCGCGTTCAACACCAGCTTCGGGTTTAACAACCCCGATGGCTTGCGCGGCAAGGCTGGCGCGCGCGTCGGCGCGTTGTTGAGCGATAAAGGCGCGCGGATCTCGGCTTATGGCCGGGCCATGGCGGTCCACGAATTTAGGGCCGACGACACACTCACGCTATCCAACACTGGCGGTACTCTGCTCTTGGCCGGAAACCGTCAGCGCACTTATGGAGAAGGCGCGCTAGGTCTCGAAATCGCGAGTCCTGGTGGGATCCACGGCTTTATGGAAGGAACCGGCGAGTTTTCCGGAGGGGTGCGCGGATATGGCGCCCGTGCAGGTCTTGCCGTCCGCTTCTAACCAATAGCGATGCTCCAGTAAGAGGCCCGCTTGGCGAATTTTCCAGCGGGCCTCTTTTGATCTGGGACACGACCTCCTCTCAGCTAACCTATTGAATCTGCTTCTGCTGACGTTCCGCAGTGATAGAGGGAAGCGCACGGACATTGGCATGACGAGCCAAGTCACCGCGGGTGACGAGTTGAAATATTGAATTGAGCTAGGCGGTTTTACGCGAGATTTGCGTGGCATGCCCATCGTCTGGTGCCGCGCAGCTCACGCTGCCGCATAAGACTGAAAGAACTATCGAAGGTGTTGCCCCATTCCGGGCGATGCTTTGGGTTTTTGAAGCTATCCTCAATGTCGGCAAGGGGGTCGTCCGTTGACGGGCCGCTTTGGGGTGGCCGCTATCTGCTTCTGTTGTGAACACAGGACCCCCAGCGCTGGATCGCGGGAATGGCTGGAAACGGACGTTCGGTGATGAACTCCGCAAGTTCTCTATCCGGGAGGCCTAGTTGCGTTCGCGCACAACCTATGACATCGTGACAGGAGCGACAGGGGGATGCGGTATGCTGAAGGCTAAGTATGCTTTTGCGGCGGGTTTGAGCGTGCTGCTGGTTGGCTGCGGCCCTAACGCCGGGTCGGGAACTGCAACCCGCGGCGACGCCGCCGCGAACGAGCAAGCTATACGCAAGACCAATGAGAGATGGCTCGCACTGATCCGTGATCACGATGCGGCTGCGATATCCAAGCTGTATACCTCTGATGGTGCGATGATGGCACCAGTCGCTCCGATCGCACAAGGTCAGCCGGCGCTTGAAAAGGCTTGGGCCGGACTCATGAAGACGCCGGGGTTCGGGCTGACGTTCAAAGCCGATCAAATCGTTGTTGCGACAGGCGGCGACATGGCTCTCGATCGCGGAACGTATCTGCTGTCACTCGCTGGCCCCCATGGCCCGAAGAAGGACATTGGCAAGTACGTCGTGGTCTGGCGGAACATCGGCGGCCAATGGGAGGTCGCAGCCGACATCTTCAACAGCGATGGCGCTGGCACGCCGTAAGGTCAAAGGGCCGCGCTAACTCACACGCGCGGGTGCCAGCTTGGGCGTGAGCAGGTGCACCACCAGTAGCGCGCATAGGTAAGCGCTGGCGCAGATCGCGAAGAGCACCGAGTAGTTGCCGCCGGTCCGGTCGAGCAGCCATCCGGTGAACAGCGCCATCCCCATTCCACCGAGTGCCCCGACCGTCCCGCCGATCCCGACCACCGAGCCAACGGCGCTGCGCGGGAACAGGTCCGATGGCAGCGTATAGAGATTCGCGCAGAACGCCTGGTGGGGCGCCGTCGCCAGTCCGATTACTAGCACCGCGGACCAAACACCCTCAAGGTTCTGTGCGAACCAGATGGGCAGCGCGCACAGCGCGCAGATCAGCATTGTGATCTTGCGCGCGAAATTGACCGAGTAACCGGACTTGATAA
>JANNZB010000053.1:0-8959 GCA_031410395.1 Novosphingobium sp. | reverse complement strand
GCCATCCGCGCCAAGCTGATGGATTGGCTGGCTTCGGGAAGCCATGCTTCAAGGATTGCCGCGGTGCGCGGCGCGCATCCCCGCCATGGCGGGGCTGGTGCTGTTTATGTGGTGCTGAAGCGGGCGCGTTGAGGTTGGCGCGGTAAATAAACATCAATCTATGCTCCTCCGCCTACGCGGGGGAGCAAAATTTCGAAAAACCAATCCTGAATTACCCGCACTGCCCCCGGTGCAGCAGCTTGTGATCAGCCAGCAACAGCGCCATCATCGCCTCGACCACCGGCACACCGCGAATGCCAACGCAGGGATCGTGGCGACCCTTGGTCATGATCTCGGTTGCTTCACCGTCGCGGCCAACGGTTTCCACCGGAGTCAGGATCGAGGAGGTCGGCTTGAATGCCACCCGCACGAACACCGGTTGCCCGGTGGAAATGCCCCCGGCAATCCCGCCCGCATGGTTGGCGAGGAAATCCGGGCCGCTTTCGCCTTCACCAGTTCCGGGCCGCATCGGATCCGCATTGCCTTCGCCCGAAAGCCGCGCCGCGGCAAAGCCATCACCAATCTCCACACCCTTGACCGCGTTGATCCCCATCATTGCGGCGGCCAGATCAGCATCAAGTTTGGCGTAAAGCGGCGCGCCCCAGCCTGCGGGAACACCGACGGCTTCGCATTCTACTACCGCGCCAACCGAGGAGCCGGAAAGCCGCGCCCCATCAACAATCTTCTCCCACCGCTCCGCCGCCTTGGCATCGGGGCAGAAAAACGGGTTGTTGGCAATTTCGTTCGGATCAAAATTAGCCGGATCGATTGCATCGCCACCAATCTCGCTCACCCATGCGCGGATCGTCACCTCGGGGATAACCAGCCGGGCAACGCCGCCCGCCGCAACCCGGCTCGCGGTTTCGCGCGCCGATGAGCGCCCGCCGCCGCGATAATCGCGAAAGCCGTATTTGGCATCATAGGCATAGTCGGCGTGGCCGGGGCGGTAAGCTTTGGCGACCTCCGAATAGTCCTTTGATCGCTGATCCACATTATCGATCATCAGGGAAATCGGGGTGCCGGTGGTGTTCCCCTCAAACACCCCGGAAAGAATGCGCACCGCATCGGGTTCCTGCCGCTGGGTGGTGTATTTCGACTGGCCGGGACGCCGCGCATCGAGGAACGGCTGAAGGTCGGCCTCTGAAAGCGCCAGTCCCGGAGGGCATCCATCCACTACCGCACCAATCGCCGGCCCGTGGCTCTCGCCCCAGGTGGTAAAACGCAGAAGGTGGCCGAAGGAGTTGATGCTCATGCGGCGGCTTTTGCCGAGAAAGTTGGATTTGTCCACTTTGCCGGTTAGGAAGCGCGCATGTACCTCGTGGTCTTTCGCAATCGCAAACGCTCCGGCATTGACAGCGCCGCCTATTCGCGCGCTGCTGATGCGATGGAAGTGTTGGCCAAGGTGCAGCCCGGCTATCGCTCATTCAAAAGTTTCACCGCCGAAGATGGCGAGGTTGTGGCGCTCTCAGAGTGGGAGAACGAAGAGGCCGCCCGGGCATGGGGACGCAATGCCGAGCACGCCGCGGTGCAGGCAAAAGGCCGGAGTGACTGGTATGCCGAATATCACTTGCTCGGCGGCGATATGACCCGCATCCACCGCTTTCCCTGATCCCGAAATTTGAGCCAACCATGACCGTTACCCTTTACGGCATACCCAATTGCGACACGGTGAAAAAGGCGCGCGAGTGGTTAAATGAGCGCAAAATCGGCTTTGTGTTCCATGACTACAAGAAAAGCGGCGTTGATGCGGCGCTATTGAACCACTTGTGCGCCACTTTTGGCTGGGAAAAGGTGCTCAACCGCGCAGGCACAACGTTTCGCAAATTGGCCGATGAAGATCGAACGGGACTTGATCAGGCAAAGGCTGTCGCGCTGATGGTCGCCAACCCGAGCTGCATCAAGCGGCCTGTTTTGGAATATCCCGGCGGAAATTTGCTGGGATTCAAGGAGGATGAATGGTCAGCCGCACTTACCTGATAGCAATCGCCGTGCTGCTCGCTGCTTGCCCGGTACAAGCTCAACTGGTGATCGGCCATCGCGGCGCCGCGGGTGATCGGCCCGAGCACACGCTCGCGGCTTATGACAAGGCAATCAATGACTTGGCCGATTACATCGAGCCTGACCTGGAACCGACCAAGGACGGCATACTGGTCGCCCGGCATGAAAATGACATCACCAACACCACCGACGTTGCCATCCATCCTGAGTTCGCACGGCGCAAAAAAACCCGGGTAATTGATGGCGAAAAGGCTACCGGCTGGTTCGCCGAAGACTTCACCCTCGCCGAACTGCGCACCCTGCGCGCCAAGGAACCTTTGCCTGAAATACGCCCGGCAAGCGCGCGGTTCGATGGTCTTTTCCAGATTCCAACCTTCGCCGAGATCGCCCAGCTTGTTCGCGCCCGGACGGCGGAAACCGGGCGGGTGATTGGCATTTATCCTGAGATCAAGCACCCGGCCTATTACAAGATGCGCGGGATCGATGCTGCTGCCTTGTTACTCGCGGCGCTGAAGGCGGAAGCGTTGGATAGGCCCGGCTCGCCGATATTTATCCAGTGTTTTGAGGTCGGTACGCTAAAGCGCGTCCATAAACTCACCACGCTTCCGCTGGTCCAACTAGTCGAGGCCAAGGGCGGCCCTCACGATATGCCCGGCACCACTTTCGCCGAGATGATGAATCCGGCAGGGCTCAGGGAAATCGCGAGTTACGCAGCCGCAATCGGCGTCGATGCACGGTTGATGATTGGCGCAGACGGTAAGGCAACCTCACTCATTGCTGATGCTCAGGCGGCCGGCCTTAAGGTTCATGTCTGGACCTTAAGGCGCGAAAATCGTTACCTTCCTCTCCCGTTGCGACGCGGCACTGACCCCAATGCCCCCGGTGATTTCGCCTTGGCGTGGCGCATCCTCAAAGCGGCTGGAGTGGACGGCGTATTCACTGACAACCCCGGATCGGTTCCGCGTCCATGAGTTGGATGGAAATAGCGGCGGTGTTGCTGGGCCTTGCCAATGTCGGGCTGTTGGTGCGCCGCAGCGTCTGGAACTATCCCTTCGGGATGGCGATGGTGGCGCTATATTCAGCCATTTTCTTCGGCGCTACACTCTACAGCGAGGCTGGCCTGCAAGTGTTCTTCTTTTTCGTGCAGATTTACGGCTGGTGGCTCTGGACGCGCAATCGCGGAACGGAAGGACCAGTTGAGGTGCGTTGGCTTGAAGGCGGGCAACGGCTCATTTGGGGAGCGATAACCATCGCTCTTAGCCTTTCGCTCGGCTGGATAATGCAGCATTTCACTAATGCCGCCAAACCCTTCGCTGATTCTGCGATCGCAGGCGCAAGTATCGCCGCTCAGCTTTTGCTGTCGTTTCGCCGTATTGAAAATTGGGTCTTGTGGATCGTAATTGATGTGGCTTCGATTGGGCTTTACATCAATAGAGGGCTGCTCCTCACTGCCGGGCTCTATGTTGTGTTCCTCCTCCTCTCGGTTCTTGGCCTGCGCGAATGGATAAACGCGCCACGAACGCGTCCGGAGGCCTGAACATGCGGCGCGGATTTTTGCTGGGCAAGTTCATGCCTCCCCACGCGGGACATGTCTCGCTGATAAGGGCCGCCGAGGCCTTGGTAGACCAACTTACGGTGCTGGTTTGCTGGCAGCCTGATGATGCGATTGATGGGCTGTTGCGGCTGCAATGGATGCAGGAATTGTTTCCAGATTGCCGCGTTGTTGGCCACGGCCAGCCGGCTCCGCAGGAACCTGGCGACAGTGCTGATTTTTGGCCGATATGGCGCGGCATTGTGGAAAGTGCTCATCCAGAACCAATCGAATATCTTTTTGCCGGTGAGAACTACGGTAGCGATTTGGCGCGCGAAGTTGGAGGATTGTTCGTCCCACTCGGAGGCAGGATACTCGGCAGCGATGATGATCGGGTAGGATCGCTGTCCGCCACTGCTGTGCGCGACAATCCTCAAAAAAATTGGGCCTTCTTGCCAGAATGTGCGCGCTCGTATTATCGAAAAACTGTGTGTCTTCACGGCAGCGAAAGCACCGGGAAGTCCACCATGGCGGGGTTATTGGCCAACCATTTTGATGCTGTTTGGGTCGGAGAATATGGTCGCAGCCATTGCGAAGTTCACCGAAGTGAGCTTACGCTTGGCGATCTTGACCTGATTGCAAAGGCACAGCAGGCTATGATTGATGCGGCTCGGGAATGGGCGGGACCGTTGCTGATTGCAGATACCGATGCGTTGATGACCGCCGCCTGGACTGAGATGTTGTTAGGCGTCCGGCCAATTGAAATGCTCAATCGCCCCAAGGCCGATCTTTATCTCTTGCTCGAGCCGGATGTTCCTTGGGTCGATGATGGAACTCGCTATTTTTCCGAAGCTGCCCAACGCTCGAAATTCAGCGGATTAGTGGAAGATGTATTGGTGGCAACTGGCGTACCTTTCGTTAGATTGGCTGGCGACTGGGCCACCCGCGAAGCCAAGGCGCGTAATGAGATTGCCGGGCTGATGGCCCGCGTGTAAACACTCGGCTATTGATCGCGGGCCAAGGCTTTACACGGACTCTCGGATTAGGGGAACGCTACGATGGAATTCTTCAAGGGGCTGATACCCGGCACAATTCTGACGCTTATCGTTGCGGCGATTCTTGGCAAAAACCATTACAGCGGCGGCTATCTCTATATCTTCCACAATACTGTCGGCGGCTTTGGATTTTACTGGTCATGGACCCTGTTCATTGCCGCTACGCTGCTGTCGTGGGCCATTTTCGCAATGTCACCGAAATGATCCCCCGCGAAGGCGGGGGTCTCAGGCCGTCGGGCGAAATCTTCTTTCCAGCCTCCTGAGATCCCCGCCTGCGCGGGGAATCAATGCTGGCTAGCCGTCACAATATAGTTCAGCGCCAGATCATCCGACAGATGCAGGCCTTTCATCGGCGACCAAGCGATGCCTTTTGGCGCCTGCATTTTCAACCCCGCTTCGCCGAGCAGATCGCCCAATTCATCGGGTGTGATGAAATCGTCCCAATGGTGCGTACCGCGCGGGATCATGCCGATCAGTTCGGCGCCTTCGACCAGCAGCAACTTCGATCGCGGCGTGCGGTTCGGGCATGACAGCACCATCAGGCCCCCCGGTGCCAGCGCTGCGGCGAGCGCGGCGACAAACGCCGGTTTATCAGCGACGTGCTCAATTACTTCCAACGCGGTGACGAGGTTGAAGTCGGAGAGGTTCAGGGAAGCAAGATCACCGTCAAGGTAAGTGATTGTCCCTGAAAGTCCCTCCTCTTCAGGGGAAGGGTTGGGGTGGGGGCTATCCGTTACTCGCAACGTCGCGTCCAGTGGAGAGCCCCCACCCCCAGCCCTTCCCCTGAAGAGGAGGGGGGCAAGAAGACCACTACCCGCCGCATGCGCCTTCGCCGCCGCGATGTTCTCCGCTGCGGCATCGACACCGGTAACCACCGCGCCAAGCCGCGCCAATGGTTCACACAGCAGGCCAGCCCCGCACCCGACATCAAGAGCGCGCCTGCCGGCGAGAGGCCGCACCCCGCGCACATCGCCCAGCCAGTGGGCATCAATCGCGGCGCGAAGAAATGTCAGCCGTACCGGGTTCAGCCGGTGCAGCATCGCGGATGAACCTTTGGGGTCCCACCAGTCCGCCGCGAGGCTGCCGAAGTGCGCGGCCTCTTCAGGCCTGATCGTTGTTGCATTAGCCATCCGGCCTTCGTAAAGCCCCCACGCGGCCGGGGGCAAGGCCTGCGCGCACAATAATCTTTGGTTTCGTCTGATTTTTAAGGAGCGGCAGGGTGGCCCGCATCGTGATGAAATTTGGCGGCACGTCGATGGCCGGGACCGAGCGCATTCGCCGTGTTGCGCGGATTGTTCAGCGCCAGCAGGCGGCAGGCCACGAAGTTGCGGTTGTGGTTTCGGCGATGTCGGGCGAGACCGACCGGCTGGTGAATTTCTGCCGCGAGGCTGATCCGCTCTATGATCCTGCCGAATATGATGTGGTTGTGGCGGCTGGCGAACAGGTGACTGCGGGTCTTCTGGCGATGCACCTGCAGGCGCTGGGCAGCAAGGCGCGGTCATGGCTCGGCTGGCAATTGCCGATCAAGACTAGCGATTCGCACGCCAAGGCGCGGATTGAGGATATTGATTCAGCCGCGATGCTTGCGTCGATGGCTACGGGTGAGATTGCTGTGATCCCGGGCTTTCAGGGGCTTTCAGCGGAGGGCCGCATAACTACGCTGGGGCGCGGCGGTTCCGATACGTCTGCAGTGGCGGTGGCGGCGGCGCTGAACGCAGATCGCTGTGATATCTACACCGATGTTGACGGAGTTTACACCACAGACCCGCGCATCGTCGCCAAGGCGCGCAAGTTGGCTTACGTGACCTATGAGGAAATGCTCGAGCTCGCCTCGGTCGGATCGAAGGTGCTGCAAACCCGCTCGGTCGGCCTCGCGATGAAAGAGGGCGTGCGGGTGCAGGTGCTGTCATCGTTCATCGATGATGATGCCCCCGCCGCCGATACCATCCCCGGGACAATGATCGTCAGCGACGAAGAACTCGCAATTATTCAGGAGAACCAGCAAGTGGAACGCCAGCTGATCACCGGCATTGCTGCCGACAAGAACGAAGCCAAGGTGACGCTCACCCGCATCGCCAACCGGCCGGGCGCTGTTGCGGCGATCTTCACGCCGCTCGCTGCCGCCAGCATCAACGTTGACATGATTATTCAGAACGTCGCCAAGGAGACGGGTGAAACCGACGTTACCTTCACCGTGCCCGGCGCTGATCTTGCCCGCACACAGGCGCTGATCGAGGCACACAAGGAATCGATCGGTTATTACCGGATGATCTGTGACAGCAAGGTCGCGAAGATCAGCGTCGTCGGGGTTGGCATGAAAAGTCACGCGGGCGTGGCCAGCACGATGTTTCGCAGCCTGGCTGATCGCGGCATCAATATCCTCGCCATCTCGACCAGCGAAATCAAGGTTTCGGTGCTGATCGATGAGGATGAAACCGAGCTTGCGGTGCGGGTGTTGCACACCGCCTATGAACTTGATGCCCAAGGCGAGGCGGCCTGAAAACTGGCGTAAGTTGCGCTTTGTATCAGCGCCGAAACGTTACGGTCCCAGACACGGGCCGGTTGGCCGGGCCGAGCAGGTCAACAACAGTGTTTCCGGCCGGCGGCGATGATGTGAACAGGGTTTGCACTTGGGAGCCTATCGAAGCGTAGCAATCATAAGCCGGAAACGCGTCTATCTTGCCGTCGAACGAGACGCGATACGCGTCGCCGCTCGCATGGCGTTGAAAACGAACAGTCCCTAAGTAATCAATATCGGCCGCCATACCCACCAATGGATCACCTGCCGATGCGCGGAGGTTGAGCGCCAGCGACATAGCGGTCGATCTGTTCATTTGTTCGGTATGTATCGTTGAAGCATCTCTGCCAGCACTCATATGAGCACTTAGTCCGAGCAGGCCGGGGCCTGTCGGCACTTTGAATTCGCAGCGTGACATATCGGCTTTACCGAAGCCGGTCTGGGCGCCGGTCACAAGATCGACCTGTGTGGTACCTGAACTTTTGTGAGATTGCTGGACCATCGTCATAGTATCCAGATTCACGTCAACCATAGAAATCATGCGCGAACTTGCGCCATAGACGGAGGAAAATTCGCGCTGATCAGTCAAGAACCCCGCGTCCAAATGTTTAAATGAATTACCGGGCCATAAGCGCGCTGCACCGGGAAGCGGTATCGCGGTCTTTCCTGCGTGGGGTCCGGAGGAAAGCACGCGGGTATAGCCTGCTACAGTACGGGGTATGAAAGCGTTGAACCAGAACCGCATAATTTTCATGACGATGTGCCCTCAAAACCCCGGTATCGGCTTTGCCCGTATCCTTCTTTGCTGAATCTGAGGATGCGGACTACCGACTATCGCTTACCTGCGTCTATGACACAAGTGTGCACGGATTAACGCAGCAGAGCGATAATAATCATGTTGGTCATAAAAATTCCCGCCTCCGGAATTGGGGTCCGGAGGCGGGAAGCGACCCGAAAGGCCCGGCGTACGCATACCGGTCTTGCAGGCTGACCCAGTACGAAGGCAACAATGCCTGGGCCGTTGACGCAGGGTAACGCCATAAGTCGGAATCGATTGCATCAATTTTGCGACACACTGTTACATTTTGGGGACGAGCGCATTTGTTGCACTGCGGCGTGACGCAATCTAAGGGCTGAAAGCAAGAACCAGAGGAATTTCTGCATGACAGCCTACCCCCGCAGTTCCGCCCTGATGCAACGCGGCGCGGCGTTTCTTGGCAGCGAACATGCGATTCTGTGCGGCGCGATGTCGTGGGTTTCCGAACGCGGGCTGGTTGCTGCGATCAGCAATGCCGGCGGATTTGGGGTGATTGCCTGCGGGGCAATGACGCCCGAATTGCTCGATGCTGAAATTGCCGCGACCAAGGCGCTTACCGCACGGCCGTTTGGCGTCAATCTCATCACCATGCATCCCGGACTGTTTGATCTGATCAGCATCTGTGCCAAGCATCAGATTGGCCTCGTGGTGCTGGCTGGCGGTATCCCGCCCAAGGGTTCGATTGAGGCGCTCAAAACTGCCGGCGCGAAGGTTATCTGCATTCCGCCAACGCTGGCGCTGGCCAAGAAATATCTGCGTTCCGGCGCCGATGCGCTGGTGATTGAGGGTATGGAGGCGGGCGGCCACATCGGCCCGGTTTCGACCTCGGTTCTGGCGCAGGAAATCCTGCCTGAGCTTTCTGCGGAGAACGTGATCTTCGTCGCTGGCGGCATCGGCAAGGGCGAGGCAATTGCCGCCTATCTCGAAATGGGCGCCGCGGGCGTGCAGCTCGGCACACGGTTCGCCTGCGCCACCGAATCGATTGCCCATCCGCTGTTCAA
>JANNZB010000052.1:0-4648 GCA_031410395.1 Novosphingobium sp. | reverse complement strand
CGGGCAGATGAGCTTACGTATTGAATCGTCGAGAATTTCTGCTGCTGTTCCGGGAAGCGATCCCAGCCCCGCGTCTTTCAATCGGCGCAGAAAGTCCTTGACCGAAACGCCGAGAGTCGATGCCCCTTGGCTGCATTCGAGCGGCGAGAAGGCGTGGACGTGAAGGTCTGGGCAGGCCGATTTTACCGCCTCGAGAATTCCCCCATAGGTATCGCCGGTATAGCTGGGATGGATGCCGCCTTGCAGACAGACTTCGGTTGCGCCCTTGGCCACAGCCTCGCGAGCGCGGTCCGCCACGTCAGATGCTTCGAGAATATAGGGTTTGTCGCGAAAACCCGCCTTGGATGAAGTCTTTGAAAAGGCGCAGAAACTGCAAGTATAAACACAAATGTTGGTGTAGTTGATATTGCGGTTGATAACGTAAGTCACTTCGTCGCCGCGCGTTTGCGCGCGAAGGGCATCGGCGGCTTCAACCACCGCCAGCGCCGCAGATCCACGCGCAGAAAACAGCGTGACAATCTCACTTTCGGACAACTCGTGGCCGTCCGCAGCGCGATCGAGCAACTTTTGCAAGGACACTGCGACTGCTTTGCGAGGCATTTGCCCCAGTGGTGCTTTAGGCGTGCCCGGCGCGTTTTCGCCCATGCCAGGGCTCCAGTCGCTATCACGACCCAGCCATTCGGAATCGGCTAGCTTGAGAACGGCGGGTCGGATCGCCGGATCAATCCAACCGGGCTCAGATATGAAGCGCGGATAGGCGGTCAGCCGCTCGACAAGCGGACGCCCCGCCGATTCGCAAATTTCCTCAAGCCGGGCGATCTCCGGCCAGGGAGCCTCCGGATTCACATGATCGCGGGTGACTGGACTGATCCCGCCCCAATCGTCAATTCCGGCATCAATCAACCGGCCGAGCCGGGAATCGTTGAGGTTGGGCGGGGCCTGGACCGAAACGTCATCGTCGAGAATAATCCGAGCAAAGGCCAACGCACGGAGAAATTCATCGTCAGAAACGCCGGGTATTCCGGCCATTTTGGTCCCGTCCTTGGCGCAGAAATTCTGGACGATGACTTCTTGCAGGTTGCCGTGGAGGCGGTGCAGATCTCGCAGCGCAATCAGCGCCTCGATCCGCTCTTCCTCGGTCTCACCGATGCCAACGAGAATGCCCGATGTCATCGGCACTTTCGCCCGACCTGCCGCCTCCAGCGAGGCGAGGCGCACCGCTGGCACCTTGTCGGGCGAGCCAAAGTGCGGGCCGCCTTTGTCTCCCAGCCGATCTGCCGTGGTTTCCAGCATCAGTCCGCAGCTTGCTGAAACCGGCTTAAGCATCCGATAATCAGCCTCTTCCAACACACCAGCATTGATGTGTGGCAGCAGCCCGGTTTCCTTGAGCACCGCTTCGGCACAATGCCGGACGTAATCAATCGTACGCGAAAATCCTCGTTCCGCCAGCCAGTCGCGGGCGACGGCGTAGCGGCGCTCGGGCGCATCGCCCAAAGTAAATAGTGCCTCCTTGCATCCGGCGATGGCCCCAGCCCGGGCTATGTCGAGCACTTCCTCAAGGCTCAAGTATGGTGCCGGCAACAAGGATGGCTTCGTCGCGAAGGTGCAATAGTGGCACACATCAGCACACAACCGGGTGAGCGGAATGAAAACCTTGCGGCTATAGGTCATCCGCGCCGGTCCGCGCGCATCACGACGTGCGCACGCCTGCTCCAGCAGAGCCTCGGTCGGCATTGCTTCCAGCCGCCCCTTCAGACTGGTGAGTACATCCAAATGCCTACTCCACTCCGACTGCCGCGAGCACATCGCGCGCGAGCCGGGCCTGATCATCCGCCGTCTTCATCAGCGTCTGGGTCACGGTGGCGGCAAGTCCGCCGTCTTGCAAGGTCGATGCTTCATCACCGTCGCTGCGATCAATCACCAGATGGTCGATCAGCGTGCCATAATGTGCGGCAATGGAGAGGTTGGATGCCGCGATGCCAAGTTCGCCCAGCATCTTTGACAGCGGTCCCTTAAGCGCTTTGCCGCCAATCAAGGGCGAAACCGCTATGCACGGAATTGCGCGCCGCGAGATGGCTTCTCTGACGCCATCGATCGCAAGGATCGGATCAACGCTGAGGAAAGGATTGGACGGACAAATGACGATAGCCGCCAGATCAGGCCGGGCAAGCGCCGCTGCCAAACCCGGCGATGCCCCTGCCCCCGGGGTTCCCGCAAAGCGGATCGCCGAAACTGCCGGACCGCACTGATCGCCGACAAACCACTGCTGGAAATCGCACCAGCCTGTCTGGGTTTGCACCTGAGTGCGCACTGGATCGTCGCTCATCGGCACCACTTTGTGGGCGATGCCGAGCGCCTGTGTCAGCCGCGCTGTAACTTCGGACAGGCTTTCCCCCGCCCGAAGCCGCCATGATCGCGCGATGTGCATGCCAAGATCGCGGTCGCCCAGATTGAACCAGTCCGCTTCACCCAGCGCCTTGAGCGAAGCCATCGCCTGCCAGGTCTCGCCCATCATGCCCCAGCCGCGCTGGCGGTCATTCATCCCCGCCATCGCATAGGCCACCGAATCGATATCGGGGCAGATGGTCAACCCAAGGTGTTCAAAATCATCGCCGGTATTGACCGCAATCGTCAGGTGTTCAGGGGGCAGAACGGCGGCAAGTCCCGAAGCCAGCTTGGCCCCGCCAACCCCGCCCGAAAGCGCAAGAATGTGCCCTCTCATTGGCTTGCTCATGGGAACAGATCACCCTCAGTCGGCCGCATGATCGCCGCCGCGCCCGATCCGTCCGCTTCGGTAATCCAGCGCCCCGCCCCGCGGACCACAGCAACGGGCGTGCCTTCGGCGCCCTCGCCCATTGCGAGAACGGCAAAGGCAGCGATTGCATCTGCGACGGCTACGATGGTCGCCTGCAAGGTTCGCCCGAACATATCCTGCTGCCCGCGCCGATCATCGGTGTGGATCAGCCCGGCGGCACCGATGGCCGTTCCAAGCGTGCCCTGCCGCCAAGCCCGGCCAAGACTATCGGCGATGATCACAGCGGGGCGCCCCGGCAAGCCTGAGCGGATTGTCCGCGCGGAGGCATCCGGATCGCGAGGCCAAAGCAGGACGGTGTCACCATCGCCGCCTTTGACATTCGAGGCATCGATGCCCGAATTGGCGGTGACGTGGCCGGTTCGGTGGCGGGTGATAATGGCCATGGGCGTGGCGCGCATCACCGCCATCGCGTCGTCGAGGATCAACGTGGCGAGCGCGGGGGTGCGTCCAGTTAGCGCCGCCAGTTCAAGCGCCTGCGGGCCCGGCTCAACGCTGGCCAGGCTAACCGCGCGGCCTTCAGCCTTGGACACTATCTTCTGCGCCACAACGATTACATCCTGCGCACCGATAACCACGCCGGCCTGTTCTGCTGCGCTGACAATCATCCCGGCAAGGTCTGTGCCTGCCGCAACCAGCGGGATTCCCGGCAGGACCGAGACCGACAGCGACAGCGCCGCTTCTGTCATTGGCGCCGGTTCGCGGTAGTGATGCTTGGCTTGCTCTGCATATTCGGGTTGCCTAGAGCCAGCGATGTGCAATGGCAAACCAGTTTCCGAAAAGGACAAATACATGGCTAAAATAGGGGTTATCGGCGGCACTGGCGCGCTGGGCAAGGCGATGGCCCGCAGGTTGGCCAAGGCCGGGCATCATGTAACCATCGGCAGCCGCGCAGCGGAATCTGCGCAGGCGGCAGCTACAGAAGTCGGCGCAGCGCGCGGTGCGGCCAATGATGGAGCGGCGCGCGGGCAAGATGTAGTGATCATCACCGTGCCCTTTTCGGCGCACGCAGGCACTCTGGCACAGATCAAAGATGCGGTCGGTGCGGCGATAGTCGTCGATACCACCGTGCCGCTGGTTCCGCCCAAGGTGATGCGCGTGCAATTGCCCGATGCCGGTTCTGCTGCTGTCGAAGCGAAGGAGCATCTGGGCGAAGGCGTGCGGCTGGTTTCTGCGTTCCATTCTGTCGCCGCACATAAGCTCATCCATGACGATAAGGTCGATTGTGATGTTCTTGTTTTTTCAGATGATGTGGAAGCGCGAAGTGTCGTGATCGGCCTGTGCGAAGACATGGAACTGCGCGGTCTTTCAGGCGGGGCGCTGGTTAATTCCGCAGCTGCCGAGGCGCTGACGTCGATCCTCATCTATCTGAATAAGACCTATGGCGGAGATGGAGCTGGGATACGGTTCACCGGGCTGACCAAGGCCCCTGCTTGTCCGTGACCTGCTGGGTCATTATCCCGGCTAAAGCGACGGCGGAAGCCAAAGGCCGACTGGCCGATGTGCTTGATGCTGACGCGCGGGCGAGGTTGGCGCGGGCAATGCTGGGCCGGGCGGTCGGCGCCGTTCAAACTCTCCTGATTGCTTGCCCTACGAATCGCGCGGTTCCCCCCATCCCTTCTCTTCGTCATCCTGAACTTGTTTCAGGATCCATCGTGCCGTTGCGCTCTGGAACAGGAGTAGAAAATGCAGCGGTGCGCCCGGACCCCTTAGCGCAAGAACTGCGCAATCCTGAGGAATGGATCCTGAAACGAGTTCAGGATGACGGGGAAAAAGGTGTTGAATATCTCCAGCTGGCCCTGGTCGGCACATCACGCCTCGGCCAGTCCGACACCA
>JANNZB010000051.1:0-1937 GCA_031410395.1 Novosphingobium sp. | reverse complement strand
GGTGATCGAAGAGGGCGATGAATGCGACTGGATCGTGTTTGAAGGCACCCGCCGTCCGGTGCGCATGATCAGCAATCAGGCCGGCCGCACCGGCAAAGATTTCAAGATGGTCGGCAAACTCAGCGAACAGCGCGCCGTGTGGGATGCCAATGTACGGCTGGCGGACATGGATACTGACGGCATTGATCAGGCAGTACTGTTCGGCGGCGGGCCGCTCGGCACGCTCGATAACGAACTCTATTTGGCGAGTTACGAGGCCTATCAGAACTGGGTGATGGACTGGGCGCAGGCCGACGCGCGCCGCCTCTATCCGGTCGGCTATGTGCCGATGCGCGATATTGATGAAACGATTGGTCATATCCAGCGGCTCGCCAAAAAGGGCTTCCGCGCGATCAACCTGCCGGCCTTCCCGCAAAACCCCGAGGCGTGGAAAACCACCACCGGTGTCGCTGCGCTGAAGGACGGACAAGTCTCGGCGCTGACCGGCGATCCAAAAGGCGCAATGCAATATTATCAGCCCGAATTTGACCGGCTGTGGGCGGTGCTCTGCGATCTTGATCTCACTGTCACCATGCACCTTGGCGGGCGGGTGCCGCGGTTTGGCGACGCCCAACATTTCCTCGCCGACATGCCGATGAGCAAGACCGCGATGGCCGAACCGATTGGCATCTTCATCTTCAACGGTATCTTCCAGCGCTTCCCCAAACTGCGGCTGGCGCAGGTTGAATCGGGCGTCGGCTGGTTCGCCTGGTACTGCGAATATGTTGCGCGCACTTGGGAAAAGCAGCGCTTCTGGACCAAGAGCACGCTGACTGAATCGCCCGCCTTCTACATGGACCGACAAGTCTATGGCTCGTTCATTCAGGACCGCATCGGTATTCAGTTGCGGAACGAGCCGGGCGGCAAAAACATCATGTGGTCATCAGACTATCCGCATTCGGAAACCACTTTTCCCAACAGCCACGGCATCATCCTGCGCGATTTTGCCGGGGTGCCAGACGACGACATCCGCGACATGATCTGCAACCGGGCGCACACATTGTACCGGCTGGATTGAGGCAAATGTCCACGCTGCTGCTCGCGGATGATCCGCTTTACGAAGAGCTTTATGACGTTCGGCTTGAGGCGATTGCCATGCGCAATTACGTCGAGCATGACCAGGCCGATGCCATAGCGGCGCTGCGGGCAAAGGCCCCGGTGCACAAGGGCCGCCTGCGTGAGCTGCTTGGTCTGCCCGAGCACGAACGTTATGGTCACGAGCCGGGCCAGCGATATTGCGCGCTGTCGTATGATGCCTGCGAGGAAGTTCTGCGCGATTCCAAGCGGTTTTCTTCGAGCATTTCTCATCACCCCAATCCGGCGAACGAAAAGACGATGGGCGTGCTCGAAATGGATGGCGGCGAGCACCGCGCCTATCGCCGCGCGCTGCAATCGATCTTCCTTCAGCACAATACCGAAACCTGGTGGCGGACCAAGTGGATCGATGGCGCGGTTGAGCAGCTGATCGGGCAGTTGAAGGGCCGTCAAGAGGCCGATTTGAACCTCGATTACTGCGCGCGCATTCCGGTGCATACCATCACCACCGCGATCGGCCTTGATGGCGAGGCGGCGCTTGAATTCCGCCTGGCCTGGCTCAAGAGCGGCGGCGTTGGCCGGGTGCCGCCTGAAGAACAACGCGCCGCCGCGCAGCAGGTTGAGGCGATGCTGCTCGATCTGGTCGAGCGCCGCCGCGCTGTGCCGCAGGACGATGTAATCACCCGGCTGATCGACGCGCAACTGGCGCTGCCGGGAGAACCCGTGCGCCCGCTATCTGACCGCGAAGTGATGCTTAACGCGCGGTTGATCATGATCGCGGGCGGCGGCACCAGCTGGCGTCAGATGGGCATCGCGCTACTCGGTCTGCTGTCCAACCCCGATCAGTTTGCCGATGTGAGGGC
>JANNZB010000050.1:0-2243 GCA_031410395.1 Novosphingobium sp. | reverse complement strand
GATGCGCCGACTGCGACGACGACGATCGCCAGTTGCAGCACCATGCCGGTGAGCATGCCAATTGCGCGGCCAGCCTTGAACGTGCCGTCCATGCCAATACCGTGCGCCACGCGCCCGATCAGGAACAGCGCGCCGAGCGGGGCCAGCCAGGCACCGCCTCTGCCAGCAAGTTCAAGCAGACCGACGCCGAGCAGGGTCAAAGGAGCCTGCTCGATGAAGTTAAGTTGTGCGCGCATCCGGCGCATCAGCAGGTCATTCCCGCCATCGCCCACGCCGATCTTTTCAGCCGACCGAACCTTGCCGCAGCGCATGCCGAGCCAGAAATTTATCACGAGCGCGGCGGCGGTAAGGCACAGCGTTGTTGGAAGCAGCATTGTCATTGGTATTCTCTCCCCGAATTCGGCCCCAGTTTTGAACCAGTGCGTCTGCTAAACCCAAGCGGGTTGCAACGCACGAGAAATAAGCTATAGGCGCGCCTTCGCTTTCGTCCCCCGACTATATCGGGATGCGGATCACCCGAATTAACGTCAAGAAATTTCAGGAACAGGGGCCGCAATGGCTGTCCCAAAACGAAAAACGTCTCCTTCACGCCGTGGTATGCGCCGCAGCCACGATGCATTGAAGGTCGATGCATTCCACGAGTGCAACAACTGCGGTGAGCTCAAGCGTCCGCACAACTTGTGCGCGGCTTGCGGCCACTATAATGGTCGTGAGATCATCGCCGTAGGCCTGTAAAGGCGCGGCCAGAACAAGGGTTAGAAGAAATGGATCTGCCGCGTATCGCCGTTGACGCGATGGGCGGCGATGTTGGCGTGCGCGTTATGGTTGAGGGCGCTGCTCTCGCCCGCCGCAAGCACGATCGTTTCAAGTTCCTGTTTGTCGGCGATGAAGCGGCGATTTCGGCGGCTTTGAAAGCGCATCCCAACCTTCGCGCAGCTTCCGAGATTCTCCATGCTCCCGAAGTCATCAGCGGTGAGGACAAACCGAGTCAGGCACTTCGCCGGGCCAAGAACACATCGATGGGAATGGCGGTCAACGCGGTCAAAGCCGGAGAGGCGGGGGCTGCAGTAAGCGCGGGCAATACCGGCGCGCTGATGGCAATCGCCAAGCTGGCATTGCGGACCATGCCGGGAATCCATCGCCCGGCGCTCGCTGCATTGCTGCCGACGCTGGGCGATAATGATGTCATCATGCTCGATCTGGGCGCCAACACCGAATGTGACGCGCGCAATCTGGTGCAGTTCGCCATCATGGGCGCGGCCTATTCGCGAGTCGTTACCGGGCTGGAGGCGCCGCGGGTGCGTCTGCTCAACATCGGCACTGAAGAAACCAAAGGCACCGAAGGGTTGCGCGACGCTGCCGCAATACTCAAGGAAGCAAGCGGCCAGCTCGCCATGTCGTTCGATGGCTTCACCGAGGCAGACAAGATCTGCCGCGGCGATGTTGACGTGGTGGTCAGCGACGGCTTCTCTGGAAATATCGCGCTAAAGGCCGTGGAGGGCACCGCGCGCTTCGTTGCGGATTTGCTACGCCGTTCATTTGCCAGCTCGCTGCGCTCGAAATTCGGTTTCCTCATCTCGCGCCCGGCGACCGAGATTCTGAAGCATCACCTTGATCCCAACAATCACAATGGCGCGGTATTCCTTGGGCTCAATGGTGTCGTGGTGAAAAGCCACGGATCGGCCAGCGCGGTTGGCGTTGCCAACGCCGTGGCGGTTACCGCGCGGCTGCTCGAAAATAACATTACCGCCCGCATTGCAGCGGATATAGCGCGCGTCGGGGCCGACAACATGGGCAATGTCCCCAAAGCAAAAGCCGCCAGCGCGTGAGCCGCCGTTCGGTCATCATTGGCACCGGCTCTGCCTTGCCCGCCCGTGCGGTGAGCAACGCTGAACTGGCGCAAACCGTCGACACCACCGACTCCTGGATCGTCGAGCGGACCGGCATTCGCAGCCGCTATATCGCCGGCGAGGGCGAGACCACCGCGAGCCTCGCCACCGACGCCGCGCGCAAGGCGCTCGACCATGCCGGCATCGCGGCCACCGACATCGACCTCATCGTCCTCGCCACCGCCACTCCCGACCAGACCTTCCCGTCCTCGGCGACCAAGGTCCAGGTGGCGCTCGGCATCAACGATTGCATCGCCTTCGACGTCCACGCGGTGTGCACCGGTTTTCTCTATGCGCTCACGGTGGCCGATTCGATGATTCGCTCGGGCAGTGCGAACAAGGCGCTGGTGATCG
>JANNZB010000049.1:0-6006 GCA_031410395.1 Novosphingobium sp. | reverse complement strand
CGTGCCCGAGGCATAGCCGTACCAGGTGTTGCCGCCTGCGTGCGGGCGGAAATCGTCAACCGCGTAGATCACCAGCAAGACCAAACACAGCGCAGCGGAAACCTTTAGCCAGCGAAAGCCAGCATGGCGCAAAAACCCCTCATGTAGCGCGGCGAGGCGGGCGTTGATCTGATCGGCATCACGCGCCATCAGCCGGCGTCCTCCGCCAGCCGCGCGACCGAAAGGAAATGTTCGGGCGACACGCGGATCGCCGCCCCGGTGGGGCAGGCGCGCACGCAGGCGGGGCCGCCGTTTATGCCTGAACACATGTCGCACTTGATTGCCTTTTTGGGGCTTTCGACGCCGGGTGCAGCATTCTTTTTGCGCCATGATTTGCTCGGTTCGCCGGGGCCCGGGCCGCGGCCGAAGAACATCCATTCGAACAGGCTAGGCTTGGGCGGCGGCTTTGAATCCATGCGGATCACGCCATAAGGGCAATTGCGCTCACAGTTGCCGCAGCCGATGCAGGTATCATCGATCACCACCTCGCCATCCGCGCCGCGCTTGATCGCGTTGGGCGGGCAATCGGCCATGCAGTGCGGGTGTTCGCAGTGGCGGCATGATGTCGGAACGTGCAGCCGCGCATAGGTTCGCCCCGCTTCCCGGTCGAGCCGCGAGAGGCCGTCGTGGCTATCAGCGCAGGCCTTTTCGCAATTGTCACAGCCGACGCACAGCGTTTCATCAATCAGCAACACATCAGTGGCTTCACCCAGCCCATTGTCGAGCAGGACCTGCGCGCATTCCCAATCGAGAACGACCGCGCCGGAGAAATCCTCCTTGCGGCGTTCGATGAACTGATTGAGCGCGCGCCGAGCCGCCATGTCGCCCTCGGCTTTTTTGAGCAGATCGGGCTTGCGTGCCAGAAGACGGGCGAAGGCTTCGCCCGGCAGGCGGATAACCTCAGACCGGATCGCCGCCTTTACCGTGGCAGATCGCGGGGCATCATCAATCAGCGCCATTTCGCCGATGTAGGACCCAGCGGGGACGTAGGAGAGGAACACCTGCCGTCCGGCCAGCGCTTTTTCGACCACCATTGATCCGCGGCGGATGATGTAAACATCTTTGCCCGGATCGCCCTCGGCCAGCACAATTTCGCCTGCGCGCTTGTCTTCGATTGTCGCGGCTTCGACCAGTTCGGCGACGTCAGCGGGCGTCAGGCCCGAGCCGAATATTTGGAGCAGCTGGCGTTCGATGGCGATGCGATTAATCGCGCGGGCCACGGTGGGGGCGGTGGCGATCAGCTTGAGCGCGGAATTGCGCGGCAGTTCGACCGCGATGACCGGGCCGTCGGCGCGTACGGTCGATCCGCGCGGGCGGCCTGAGATCAGGCCCACCTCGCCGACGATTGAGCCATGCTGGATTGGCACGGTGCGGGTGGAATCGCTTGGGTCGATTTCGACCAGGACTGATCCGTGTGCGAGGGAGAACAGCGATGCGCCGGGTTCGTTGCGGCGGAAGATCACTTCGCCGGGGGCATAGGCGTGCACAGTACTGTCGAGCATCAGTTCACGCAGTTGCAGCGCAGACAGTTCGCGGAAGATTTCGATCTCGGTCTGGAACAGATCAAGCCATTGATCAACGCTGTGATCGCCGGAAAGTGCAGCAAATTTGCCTGCGAGGATGGGTTCATCGGCGGGTTTAAGTGAATCATTGCCACTAATGAATTCAACGACATCGAAACCTTGGTTCATGCAATGCTTGATTAGCGGATAGCCTGCCAGCGCGCCGATAACGTGAATGCCCGCTCGGCTGGTTTCAAACTGCGCGGACAGCACGGGGAATGCCTCGCGATCAGGCCCGGAAAACGCAATTCCGCAACTCTCGATGAATTTTCGTGGCGGGGCCGCGCCCATCCGCGCGATGATCCGGTCGCAGCGCACAGTCTCTTGCCCATCGCGCGTATCAAACACGATCTCGCCGCTTAGCACCAAGGCGGTGGTGGTTTCGGTTCGTATCGTCAGTTTCCCTGCGGCGGAAGCATCATGCAAAAGCGTTACATTTGTAGGCTTTGACCGGGCGAAATTGTCATCGCGGTTGATGATGGTGACCCTGTTGCCCTGCGCCGGATCGGCCACCAGACCGAGCGCATTCTCGATCCCCGCATCGCCCGCGCCGACGACAGTGATGTGCTCGTCAACGTACTCCGCCGGATCGTTCAGCTGATACTGGACATGCGGCAAATCGCCGCCGGGGCATTGCATCAGGTTCGGGTTACCCTGAGTCCCAATGGCAAAGACAATCCGTTCGGCATCAACTTGTGTGCCATTCTTCAACTTGATTGTGAAGTTATCCTTATTGCCGTCGATACCGGTAACCTCAGCATTGTAATGCACGTTCACGCCGCATTCCACCGCTGCAGCGTCCCATCCGCCGAGTATCCCCTCGCGCTTGCCGGCATCGAACGCCATGCCCGCGCGCAGCACCAGCGAAGATGGTGTGGCCATCACGTGCTTGCCCTTCTGGTACTTGAATATCGTGTCGCTGAGGTGATCGGATTTTTCGAGCAAAACGTGGCTCATGCCCAGACGCGCAGCGTGGCAGGCCGCGCTGAGCCCGGCGGGACCGGAACCGATAATCGCCAGACGAAAGCGCTCTGTCACCCAAACCCCTTTGACAGCCCGGCACGGCATCACCATGCTGAGCGGACTATGGACCCGGAAAGCAACAAGGCACAAGCTGCGAAGCGAACTATTGGCGGGGGAACGCTGGCGCTGGTTGGTGCCGTGTTCGTGCTCGCGGGAGCGGCGGCCTTTTCGTCGATGCGGCAGGGGGATGCGCAGCCACCGGCAAGCAGCGGCGTGACATCGTCAAACGACCTTGCAGGTCTGGCGCAAGGACGGTTCGATCAGGGCGATTATCCGGGAGCCGTTACCGCTTATCGTAGCGCGGTTAAGGCCAATCCGGACAAAGCCTCAGCCTGGTCAGCGCTGGGAGAGGCGCTGGTTATGGCGAGCAAAAGCGATCCGTTGCCGTCGGTGGCGCTTTCCGCTTTTCACCGGGCGCTGGCGCTCGATGCCAAGGATCCGCGGGCGCGCTATTTCCTTGGCGTCAAACAGGATCTCGATGGCGATCATCAGGGCGCGATAGCATCGTGGCTGGCGTTGCTGGCCGAGACCCCGCCGGGTGCGCCGTGGGAAGCCGATCTTACCCGGACAATCACGCAGGTTGCCAAGATCAACCACATCGATGTTTCGTCGCGGATCGCCGCCTTGAAGCGCCCGGCTCTGGAACCGGCGCTGGCTCAATCTGGTCCGCGCGCGCTGGCGGCAATTCCCGGGCCCACCGCTCAGGACCTTCAAGCAGCTGGCTCCGTGCCTCGGAATGAGCAGCGGGCGATGGCCGAAGGAATGGTCGCCCGGCTTGAGGCCAAGCTGCAGGCTAGCCCTCGCAATGTCGATGGCTGGATCATGCTGATGCGCAGCCGGGTCACGCTTAACCAAGGCGACAAAGCCACGGCGGCGCTGGCAAAGGCAGTGGCAGCAAACCCGGCCGATGCCGAACGGTTGCGACAGGAAGCAGGCGTGCTCGGCGTCAGATAATGCGCGGCAGATACATCCAGCCGCTGGTCACCAGCAGCGTGATCAAGGTCAGCACCAGTCCGCCGATGAATGAGATATAAGCATAGCGCAGCAGCCGGTATTTCTTGAACTCGAGCACTTGCCCGTTCTGATAAAGATCGCGCAGCATGGTGCGGAACACCTGCTCATCGCTGGCGAGCAGGTGCAGCACCCGGTCGGTAAACTCGTCCTCGGTCAAATGGGTGAAGGCTCCGAAGAACAGGATGTTCTGATTTTCGGATGCATTTGCAGCCCCGGCCACGCGGGGGATGATCGCCGATACGGCGAGCAGGGCTGAAATTGCCGCGAAAAATGCGAGGACCATGATTGCCAATGGATAATGCTCGCGGTTTGCCTGCCCGATTGCCACGGTAAACACCACGAAGGTCGCACCCATCAGGATGCTCGCTTTCTGATCGGCCATCTGGCTCAGCGTCAGGTTCGCCTGAACCGCTGTGCGCACCAGATGGATCGCCTGAAGCGAATAGCCATCGGCATTGCGCGCAGGCGAAACAGGTTTGCCCGGCGTTTCGGTTGAATGACTCATTGTAAATTGTCCCCGCGATTGAAAAGCGACTCGTCATTCCCGCGCAGGCGGGAACCCATCTCCCACCCTTTCACCCGAACCAAGGGCCAGGGATGGGTCCCCGCCTGCGCGGGGATGACGAAGGAAGTGGAACAATTTGAACTATCGCCATGAGGCTACACGAAACCGAGATTTGTCCCAAGTGCGCTGCCTGCATAATTGCCGATGTTCGGCACCGCCGTTGTCAGATTGCCCGCCGACACCCCGAACCAGCTTGCCAAGGTGGCGGCATATTGATCGACCGCCATTGTTGGCACCAGTCGCCCCTGGCCAATATCATCTGGTCCGCCGTTGGCGAGTGTCGGATTGATCCCGTAATACTTCTTGCCGTTCACCGCGCCGCCGATAACGAAGTGCATCGATCCCCAGCCGTGGTCTGATCCATCGTTGTTCGATGTCAGGGTGCGGCCAAAGTCCGATCCGGTGAAGGTGGTGACCTGGTTGGAAACGCCAAGCTCCACCGTCGTGTCATAAAACGCCTTTAGTGCATTGCCGAGGTTGGCCATCAGCGTGGGATGAAGTGCGCCCAGCCCGTCGTGGGTATCAAACCGTCCGGTCGAGACGAAAAACACCTGCCGTTTGACCCCCATCTCGGTGCCCATTGAGATCATCTTGGCGACCATTGCCAGTTGCGCGCCTAGGCTGCTTTGCGGGTCGGCCGCGGCGGGGAAAGGTGTGGTCGTAATTGGCGCGGCGGCGAGTTGGGTTGAAACCAGCGTATAAAGATCAAGCGCACGTTTGCCCACCGCGCCGTGCGCGGCCTCAAAATCGTGTAAGCCGCCTGGCGCCGAGATCATGCTTCTGAGCATCGTCGAGGCGGCGGCTGATCCCTGAAGGCTGGTTCGCGCGTTGAGCCCGATCGGGCCGCCGGTGGTGATCGAATATTGCACCGCCGAGCTGCCGCTCAGGAATACTGCATTGCCCGCAACATTGATGCAGGTCAGCGTCGAGGTGCCATTGCCCGATTGCAGCAGATCGCCAATCCGCCCGCCCCAGCCCGATCTTGCGCCTTCGGCCGACGATGATTGCCAATAGGACTGCTGATCATTGTGCGAGAGCAGCTTGGGCGGCAGTGGCACGGAACCTGCCTGATACTGCGCCTTGGTCGTCGGCTGGACCAGCGTGCCGACGTTGAGCATCACCGCCATCTTGCCGGCATTAAATATCGGCATCAGCGGAGCCAGATTTGGCGCCAGCGCATATTGCGCGCCATTTGCCAGCGGCGTGACCGGGTTCAGCACAGTCGCGGCGAGCACGGCCTGGCTATAGGCAAGGTTGCTGCGCTGCGCGGAATAGGCGGCGTATTGGGTGTTGTCATAGGCCACCAGCGTGTTGGCGTAATCGTTGCCGCCAAACAGGAATACACACACCAGCGCCTTGTAATCGCTCGCAGTGGCAGCGGCAGCCTCACCAATCGCGGCAAGGTTCATCACGAACGGTGCGGCGGTGCCCATTGCCGAAACGGCAGATGCGCGTTGCAGGAAAGCGCGGCGGGAAACGTCTTTTGTCATCGGCCTGTCTCCCTAGCGCTGCACAAGATATTCGGGCGATGCCATGACCAGCACGATCGCCGCATAGACACGGTTGGCGATCCCCGCGGCTGTCGTCACCGCAATGGTATCGAGCGCGGTCTTCATCTGGGCGATTGTCGCAGCGCCTATCTGGTTAGCCGCGAGCACCAGATTGAGCTCTGTCAGCAATGCCGCCGAATCGGGGGCCAGCGCGTTCAGCGCAGTATAGTCAGGCTTGGCCTCGCCCGCGCCGTTAGCGATAACCGCTTGCATATAATTGATATAGGCGATCACCGAAGGTTCGCTGGTCACC
>JANNZB010000048.1:0-6397 GCA_031410395.1 Novosphingobium sp. | reverse complement strand
CGCGGACGAAGCCGCAGTGCGATTCGGTTTTGAGCACCCAACCTTCACGCGCCTCAGGCATTTCCCCACCGCGCAGCTCGATTGCCGGGCAAGAACGCCGCTGCGCCAGTTCCTCGACCGTCGCGAACATCGCATCTCCGTCGCAGCCCGAAGTCAGCAGGCCGCCATCAACTGCAAAACCGCTCGATGCCAGAACCGCGCCGAATATTGGTGATCGCACGTCGCTAAGCGGCAGATAGGCACAGATCGCCCCTCCCCGCTCGGCAACCAGAGCCAGCGCACGGTTGCCGGTGCCTTTAGCGACGGCAGAGATCCATTCGGGCCGGTGGAACGGCGTTGCCCCGGCATGATCCGCAAGAAACGCACTGATCCGCTCCGCCTCACCCGCATCAGCGGGATCGACCAGCCGCGTGGTCACGCGCTGAGGAACGAAAGGCGCGTTCATGCGGCTTGCCTTGGTTCAATCGCCCGCGCAGCCTCGATCGCAACCAGATCGTCCATCCGTCCCCAGGCAAAATCGCGCAGCAACAGGCACAGCTTGGCAGCCATGCCATCAAGCCCGGTGTAATGTCGCAGCATCGATTTCATCGGCGCATTGGCCACGCGCGGCTGATCGGGATCAATTTCCCACGGGTGGAAATAAAATACCCCCGGCCTGCCATCGCGATTGTTTACCTGGCCAATCGCCCAGCGGCTGAAAGCATAGGGCAGCACGCGGAAAAAACCGCCGCCGCCCGCTGCCAACCTGCGGCAAGCAAATTCTGCGGTGGTCACCGGCACTTCAAGCAACGCTGAATCCGCGAGTGGGCGAAAGGCAAAGCGCGGTGCAGCCCGCCAGCCATAATGATCGTGCGCAATCGGCGCGACGCTCGAGCTATAGGTATAGCCGTGCTCGGCCAGCACTTCAAATGCCCAAGGCGTGCGCTGATCGATCGAAAAGCTTGGCGCACGATAGCCGGAGACTGCCTGCCCCGAAGTCTGCTCTATCACCCCCCGCGCGCGCTTCAAATCTTCAGCAAAGGCTGCTGCGCCAAGCGTAAACACCCGTGCATGGTCCCAGCCGTGACTGGCAATTTCGTGCCCCGCATCAGCGATCCGCCGCATCATCGCCGGGTGGCGTTCAGCGACCCACCCAAGCGTAAACCACGTCGCCTTGACCCCGGCATCATCGAACAGCGCCAGAATCAGGTCGCAGTTCGCCTCCACCCGCGATGCCAGCGATGGCCAGCCGTCGCGGCCGATCACCTTCTCAAAGGCGCCGACCTGAAACCATTCCTCGACATCCACCGAGAGGCCATTGATGATCGGCGCATTGGCCAATGTGGCCCCTTCCGGATAAATCAGGCAGCGATCTGCTGATCGGTCTCAAGCCATTCGACCAACATCGCCAGAGTGTGCCGCACGGTTTGCTCCTGCTCGATCAGCCGCGTCTCAAGTTCGGCAATCCGATCATTGAGCGCGGTGACTTCAGCCGGGGCGGCATCGTGATTGAAAGCAGCGTGGTCATCCGAACCACGCTCGTTTGCCAGTTCGAGAACTGCTTGTTGAAGCTCGGCAATCTGCGAATCGCGTGCAGAAAACAGCGCCTCGATATCGAGCGAAGGTGCGGCCAATTCAGCGTGGGCGGGTGCTGCGGCGAGCGACTGGTAAGCCGGCCGGGCATGCGAAATCGGCGTAATCCCCACCGGCGCGGGCTTTGCCCGGCGCGATGAACACGGCAGCGCGCTGTCATCGGACAGTTCGGCCAAAACCTGCTGCAGAACAGCAGCATCGATGCGCGTCCGCTCCTCAACTGCACCGAGCAGCATCAGCCGGTTGAAAATCTGGTTGATCCGGCGCGGCACCCCGCCGCTGGCTTCAAACAGTTCAGAAAACACGCGCTGGTCAAAACTGGGGTTGCCCGCCCAGCCGACGCATTTCAGGCGGTGCTCAACATAAGGTTGAACTTCGGTGGGCTCCATCGCATCAAGGTGATGCGCGGCGATAATCCGCTGGCGCAGCTGCTCCAGATCAGGGCTGTGCTGGATAAGGTCGCGGAATTCGGGCTGGCCAAGCAGCAGCGTCTGCAACAGCGGATGCGCGCCAAGCTGGAAGTTTGACAACATGCGCAATTCTTCCAGCGCAGTCACCGAAAGGTTCTGCACCTCATCAACAACCAGCAGACAGCGGCGGCCCGCACGAGCTTCCTCATGGAAAAACCCTTCGATGGCGCCGAGCGCGCCGGCCTTGTCATGACCCTCAATCTCAAGACCGAAGGCATTGGCAATAACGTGAACAATCTCGTCGCCATCAAGCGCAGAAGTGACCACCTGCGCCGCCGTTAGCCGTGCCGGGTCAATTGTCGCCATCAGATGCGCAACCAGCGTCGATTTGCCTGCGCCAACCTCGCCGGTGATGACGACAAATCCTTCGCCCTGCGCCAGCCCATAGGACAGGTAGGAAAGCGCCTTGCGATGCGTTCCGCTCTCGAAATAGAAACCCGGGTCCGGCGTCAGCTGAAACGGCTTGCCCTTCAGTCCATAAAAATCATCAAACATGCCCAAGTCCCCTTTGAAGGTCAGAATGAATAGCGCACGCCCAGAAGGGCGGACGCGTTCCAGTTATCAGGTTGTGTAGAACGGCTGACGCCATCGACGCCGACCGCTGCGGTTGCCGAAAGGTGATCGCTGATCGAACGGTTGTAGGCGGTGTTGATGCCCAATGCTGTTCCATCGCCACTGCCGACAAAATCACTCTTGAACCACGATGCCCAGACGTTAGTGGAAATCGCAGAGCGCGAATCGAGCCGGGCATTGACATAACCCGCCAGCCAGGTGTTGTTATCGGTTTTGCCATTAGCAGATGCCAGAATGGTGCCCGGCGCGGCGATGAACTTGCGGCGATCATGGCCGGCACCGATCCCGGCCTGAATGCGGCCAAGCTTAACGCCATAGCTCGCCATCACGCCGCGCCCGCGGAACGATGCGGAGCGTACTGAACCAAGCGCGCCCGACAGGCAATTGCCTTTCTCAAGGCTGACGAGGCAGCCGTTCATCTCACCCGAAAGCGGATTGCGCGACGTTTCGAAATCGGTCGGGAGCCCGGCCAGTGCACGGTTCAACTGCCCGCCAAAGCCGGAAATGCTGTCATAGACCGAAATGTTCAAGCTTGAGCGCGCGTTCGGGGCATAGGCAAACGAACCGTAATAGGTCATCGATCCATACCGCCGCCCAACGTGGGCTTCGAGCGCGGTGCGGCGGCTTGGCCTCCATATCACGCCGGCATCCCAGATCAGGCCTTTGGTGTTGTAAGCCATCACCCGAGGGCTGCTGGTATCGGTAACGTAGCGGCCGTTGCTGCCGATGACTGGGTTGCCCGCGCCATCGCGCAGCACATCG
The DNA here is from genome assembly GCA_031410395.1 of Novosphingobium sp. Taxonomy (GTDB): domain Bacteria; phylum Pseudomonadota; class Alphaproteobacteria; order Sphingomonadales; family Sphingomonadaceae; genus Novosphingobium. Next base: position 3,020 of record JANNZB010000048.1, on the reverse strand, counting down.
CGGCTGGAAATCTGCACCTTTTCATAGCCAACTCCGCCAACCAGCTGCAAGTCAGGCCCAATCGGCACCGCGACATCGGCACGGGCGTGCAAATCGCTGATCTTTTGATCGAGGTTGGAGACGTTTTCCTGATAATATCCCGCCCCCACGCCAACGCCAATCGGCAGCGCAGTGCCCGCCTTGGTTCCGGCATGAAGCTCGGCATTGTGGACTGTCGAGTGATCGAATACGTCAACTGGCGGTCCGCCCGGAGCCGTCACGATATTGCTGTCACTACCAACCTTGGTGTAGCCGATCCGGTATCCACCATCGATCGCGACGTTGCCCGAATTGGTGTGCACCGTCGGGCCAGCATAAGCCGAATAGATCTGCGTTGATCCGCCGCCCGAGATCGGCGCACCGAGCACGGCGGAACCATTGCTTTCAATCTTGCTGCGCGCCGCGAGCATTCCGGCTTCGAAGTTGACCGCGTGCGGAACAATGGCTGTGCCGATGCGGGCAACACCACTGATGGTATCGCCGCTGGTTGACTTGCCATAGCCAAACCGGCGCTCATAGCGAATCGAAGCCGCCGCCTGCGTGTTGCGGCCCTGTATGTTGGCATCGAGCCCGGCGGCAAGCGTTGAATAGGTCAGCGTATCATGACCGGGGGAAAGCTGCGCCGTTGCGATCTGTGCCGCCTCGATATAGGGCGTGAGCGATACGCGCTTGCCGCCATGTTTTGATGTGTGCTTGCGCCCGTTGCCGCTGCTTTCGACAGCGCCATCGCCTTCATCGCCGCCATCCGCGCCGCCGGAGCCGCCATAGGACATCTTTTGCGCGTGGGCGGGTACCGCCATTGCGAGAAGCAGGCTAAGTGCAGCAAGGCCAAGATATTGGGTACGATAACGCATCGGTCTAACCCCTGTATCCATAATAAGAACCAAACCGCCGTCCCGAGGGGCTGAATTGCACCCCGTTGAGCAGCAGCTGGATGTTGGGACAGGCTGAAAGCAGCGAGATCGCGTCTTCCAGGGCACCCTGCCCGGTACGGTCGCAGCGTGCGACAAGAACCGCCTGTCCGGCATATTTCGCCAGCTCTGCGGCAGGTGAAGCAGCAAGCGCGGGCGGCGAATCGAAAATCACCAAGCGGTTCGCCGCGCCCTGAACCAGGCGGTCGAGCACATCGCGGGTACGCGCTGTCCCGAGATGTTCGGTATCGCTGTTGGTCATCGATCCGGCGGGGAGAACCCACAGGCCCGCAATGTCGGTTCCGATCACACAATCAGCGACATCAATCGTGGGATCAGTCAGTGCATCCATCAGCCCCTTGCTGCCCGGCAGGCCGAGCGTTGACAGCACCGAAGGCTTGGCGAAATCGGCATCGACCAGCACGACTTCGCTTTCCTTCTCTGCCGCAATCGCCAATGCGAGATTGACCGAGGTATAGGTCTTGCCCTCACCCGGAAGCGGTGAACAAATCAGGATGCGCTGCGCCGATGGGCCCATGCCTGCGCGCGCCAGATCTTTCGCTTGAAGCAGCAATTGACGTTTGATGATGCGGAATTCTTCGAGCAGCCCGGTGACCCCGCCTTCGGGTTCGATCATCCCCTGCTCGCGCAGCAAGGCACGATCGATCGGATGCCGTTGGCCGTTAAAGACCACCGGCTGGATGGCAATTACGGGTGCGGAAGTCGGTGCGGGAAGCACAGTTTCGACGGGCGCCGGTGCTTGCCCCTGTGCAGTTGTGTCACTCAACGCCACTGTTAAATCACTTTTGCGCCCTGTTGGAACCATTGCGACATCGTCGGCAACAGGCTCGATCCGGCGCGCTATGCGGCGCGGCGGGATCAACTCGGCAGGGATGGCAAAGCCGCCCATTGTCGCCAGATCAAGGTGACGCGTGGCGCGCTGAATCGATGATTCAGATGGCAAATCAGTGCTTTCAGGCAACGGAATTTTGGTTTGTTCAGTCATCACGCCACCATTCGCCGTTGGATCATCTCGGCGGCAACCAGCAAGAAATAGACCGCGCCAAGCGCTGCCGATCCTGCATAAAATTGCCGTAGCCGCCGCCTGCGCAGCACCCTGCCAACATCAGTAAGTGTCTGAGAAATAGACCCAAGAACGGGCAGCCCGAGCGCGCTTTCAAGCTTGGTCGCCGTGGCAAAGGTTGATCGCAACTGGCCGATCGCAAACGCCGTACCGCACCCGGCACCGACGCCAACAATCAAAACTGCCAGCAGTAACAAGGGCCTGTTCGGCGCGATGGGTGAACGCGGGGTAGAAGGCGGATCGATGATCTGAATCTTCACCGTCGAATGGTCATTCTCGACCTGCCCGCGCAACCGCAATTCCTCGCGGTCTTGCAGCAGCTTGTCATATTGCTGCTTCAAGACGTCGTAGTCGCGCGATATTTTTTGCGCCTCCGAGGCAAGCTGCGGGTTCTGAATCTGCTGCGAAGTAACCCGCGCCATTTCAGATTGCACAGAGCCACGGCGCGCCTGTAGCGCTTGCAAATTGGCCTGACGTTCCGCCCGGATAGATTGCAGCGAGCTGTAGGCAGGGTTAGGCATTCCAGCAGGACCGCCCTCATTCGCCGCCACGGAACGCAGTGCAGTTATCTGATTTTTAAGCGCAATGACATCAGGATGATTGTCCGTCAGCCCCCGCGCTTTCATCCCGGCAAGGTCAGCCTGAGCCTGTGAGAGCGCCCCCCTGGCTCCGCCGGTTGACGTTCCCGCCAAGGTCGCGGGCGTTCCCGCGAGCTGCCCATTGATCGCCGCCAAGGCAGACTGCGCCGCCGCCAGATCCGCATCAATCCCGCGCATTTCCGCCCGGCTGGCCTCCATCCGCTGGAGTACCGAAGTGCTACCCTGCGCCAATTCAGGGTGGCTCGCTTCAAACTGCGTCCGGCGACCTTCTGCGGATTCGAGCGCCTTTTGACGGTCAGCTAATTGCTTATCGAGGAAGTCCACCTGCGAACCCATCTCGCCTTTTGAACCGGCAAGGTTCTCCTCGCGGAACAGGTCGATCATCTT
>JANNZB010000047.1:0-1676 GCA_031410395.1 Novosphingobium sp. | reverse complement strand
GACCGGCCCGCCGGCGTTGATCAGATCGAGCGCTGGCATGAAATGCGAGCGATATCCGGTCTCGGTGATTGGCAGCGGGCCCCTCGATGGCGCCATGCTCTCAATCTCGATGTGATCGTTGCCGGTGCAGAGATAGTCGCGGGAATGGGTGATGCGGATACGCACCGCCACATTGGTGATCGGGTTCACCCAACTGATCTCATAGCGGCTCTTTTGGCGGGAATTTCCGCCGATAGGCACGCGCTCAGAGCGCACGTGGCTTGTTTGGCTGTCCAACTCTGCAGCGACTTTCGATCGCGCTTCTTTGGCATTCTCCGCGCGGACCGTTACTTCTTCTGCGCCGTCTGCCGTCACTGCAAGGAAGACATCGGGGCCAACACCCCAATAGGCGCCGCTAGCATCGTAGCCCTGGCGGTTGACGCGGATACGCTGGATGTCGAGATGGCGGGCCGTCATGCCGTCGGGTCGAGATTTTATCGATTTTCCGGTCATCACGGCCCCCGCAACGAGATTGCGCTCGGTTGGTGTGCCGTCTCGCCGTCAGGACGCGGCGGCACACCGTCATTGCCAAATGCGTCCTGTTCTTTTCGCGGTTTCGCTTCTGGTTGCAGGCCGTAGAGATAGTCGACCGCGCGCGTCGCAAGCGAAGCGGCGGTGAAGATGGCTTTGGTATCGCCGGCCAGCACCTGGAGCCAGTTGCCAATATACTGGGCGTGATCAGCGCGTGGCGAGTTGGTGATTTCGAGGCTGGCGCAGAGATAGGCGGCCGACAATTCCGCCACCAGTTCTTCGAAGGCATACTTGTTGTCGCCGAAGCGATCGCCGAACTCGCGGTTCAAACGATGCTTGGCGCCGGTCCAGTGGCCGAGCTCGTGCAGCCTGGTGCTTTCGTAACTCTCGGTCGGCGTCGAGGTGGCGGTGCCGTTAAACAGGGAGCGATCCGGCGTCTGGATGAAATCGCCATCGCCATTCAAGCCACGATGACGATAGAAGGCGCGCTGTCCGCCTTCGCGGAATTCAGCGCCGGTTGCGGAGATGAACGCATCGACATGCGTCAGCCGTTCCGTCACATCGGGTCGTGGCACGGAGCGGGGCAACAGCTTGTCACGCAGTTCGATTGTAGCGTCGACCTGGTCGATGTTAAACACATAGGCGGCCTTGGCGAAGAGACGCTTGCCGCCATCAGCATCATCGCCGGAAACATCAGACTTGGCATCGGACGTGCCGCTCTTATTGTTACTCTGGGGCGTCCACTCACCATACTTGACAATCAGCGAACCCTTTTCGCCCTTGCGGACCTGCGCACCGAGTTCCTCGAATTGCTTATAGGTGGCCCAGATCTGGTGCTCGAATTTCTTGTCGTCGGCATCGATCCACAGCGAGAGGATGTTGGAGCCGCGATAGTGTTTTTCGGTGAGCGCATTCTTCGGAATGGTGAAGGCGACGCCGGGGCGACGCCAAGGCATCTGGAAGTCGCCGGCACCGGCCTCGATAGCGGCGACGATCTTGGCGGTGATGGCCTCATGAACGTCGAGTTTCGGTTTGAGCGGGTCGTATTTGCGTGGTGGTGTTTTTGGTTTTGCCATTGAGGGCTCCTTTCGCTGCTGGGGTGGCACCGACAGGGGCCCCGGCAACGAAAGGAGACGCGCGGCATCAATTGCCGAACGTCCCTCTCC
>JANNZB010000046.1:0-2721 GCA_031410395.1 Novosphingobium sp. | reverse complement strand
CACCATGTCCCGATCCAGCCTTCGTCAAGCGCGCTGATGTTCACGTCGGTCTTCTTGTTGGCGGAATCGCCTTCTGCGCGGGCGTTGTATTCGTTCTCACGATCAACCGCGTCCTGATAGCCGCGCAGGATCACTTCGAGTTCCTCGCGTGCCTGTTCCTCGGTTTCGGCGATGTGAACGACCTGATAGGTATGCGTGGTCCAGTCCAGCGCGTCGGACACGGTCTGGGCATCATGCCCGGCTTCGAGCAGCATGACTTTATAAACATCAAAGTACTTTTTGACGTGGATGAACGGCTCCGTTCCATAGATTTGGGGCGGGGTGAAAGCCGGGATAAATGCGGGCCACCCATTCTCCGCCGCGCGACGCGCGCTTGTTTCTTTCATCGCTACTGGCATGAGGCGAGCATGCCGCTTGCCAAAAGGCGCAGGCGTTATGCGCTGCAGAACACGGCCTTGATAGGGTCCATTGTTGATCGCAACAGCCGGATCCTCCATGCGTTTCGCCCAAAGCGCCTCAGCAATTTCAAGGTTTTTCTCAGCTAGTTGGCTGGCATCCCTATAGTTGACATCAAATCCGATCATCTCTTCGGGCGTAGTTCCCGAACCGACGCCGACCAGCAATTTGCCACCGGTCAGCTGATCAAGGATGTTCACACGCTCGGCAAAACGGACTGGGTGATGCAGCGGCACCGAGACGACCGAGAAACCAAAATGCATATGCGGCATCTTGGCGCATAGAAAAGCGGCAAAAATGAAACTGTCGGAAGCCATCGGCATATAGCCGTTAAAATGGTGATCGGGCATGAATATCCCGTCGAAGCCCTTCTGACTCGCAGCAAGAGCGTGGGCCTCAAGGTCCTGCATCAGCTTGCGGTCCTGGTCAGGAGCCGTGGATCGGGCATTCAGGAACACCGAAAAACGCATAAAATTCTCCCGATCGGCTATCCTAGCGTCAATCCGCTGGGACGCTAGACATAATTAGAATATATATTCTCTTTTATCCCGCTATCCGCACAGCTGTCAACCCGCACGGGGTGCAGGAACAGGTTTGTTGACTCATCGCAGGGCATATATAATAACTTACATTCTAATAAGCGCCGCGGCCTTTCGGACCCGGTCAAATCCGGAGAATGTTCTGATGTACTACGTTGGGTGCAACGCTGGATGACCGCGGCCCTCGCAAGCCGCCGCCTCAGTTGGCCTCAGCGAATTGCTTGGATGGTTTGCTCCATGCCGGAATTGCTCAAGTCCTTTGCTTGGGACTTTTTCGTATTGTTTTTTTACGCGCAAGTGGTGGGGCTGAACGGCTGGCTGCTTGGCCTCGCCATCGCGGTGATCATCGTTTTCGATACTTTGGTCGATCCTTGGATTGGCGGCGTGTCAGACCGGCTGACTGGGACAAGGTTGGGTCGCCGACACACGCTGATGTTTGCGGCAATCCTGCCTTTCATGCTTGGCATTGCCGGCGTTTTTGCGCCGCCATCTGGGATGGCGCAGGGTCAGATTTTCGCATGGCTGCTCGGCTTCGGCCTAATGGCGCGCTGTGGAATTTCCTTGTGGACAGTGCCAGCCTATGCGCTTGGCGGCGAGCTTTCGACAAACGAGGACGAGCGGCGGCTGATTGCGGTTATGCGCAACATGGGCAACCAAATGGTCATTCTTACCGTGCCGTTGGTGGCCTTCACGCTGTTCTTTATGGATTCGCCGCGCTTTCCCCGTGCGCAGCTTGATCCCGCGCCCTATCCTGGATTTGGACTGTTCGTAGCTTTGCTGGGCGGCGTGTTGATGCTGAGCGGGGCTTGGGGCACGCTTGGCTTGGCGCGACGATCCGAAGCCGAAGATTCCAGCGTGCAGGATCTTGGTTCAAGGGGCCCTGTCGCAATTCTAAGGACCTTCTGGCAAGCCATCGCAATTACACCAAATATCGGCCGCCTGCTGCTAGTCGCTTTCCTTGTGTTATTCACCAATTCGGTGATCAACCAGATGTCGCTCCACCTCGCGACCTATTTCTGGCAGCTTAGCCATGACTGGACGCCGACGATGCAGATCGGTGCGACTATGGGCTCGATTCTTGCAATGTTCCTCGCCCCAGCTTTTTGCCGCGCGGTGGGTGTCCGGCGCGCCATGATGCTGGGTCTCGCCGCCTTCTTCCTTGCCCAAGCAAGCGTAATCGTGCTGCCGCTGACAGGACTTGCCCCGGCTGCGGGGACGACAGCAATTGCCATCCTCGTCCTTGTTGCCCGGTTCGTTGGAGGATTCGCCTATGGTCTTTATGTCGTGCCATTCAACATTGTCACCTACGAAATCGGAGACGAACATTGGGCAAATACTGGCAGGCCCTCTCAAGGTATTGTCGCCAGTTTCATGTTCATCGGCCTGCAACTCGGCAGCGGTGCCGTGGCGCTGCTGGCAGGTTCGTTCTTGGGCTTGATCGCTTTTCCCGCCAACCTTCCACTTGCCGACATGCCGCCTGAAAAAGTCACCGCCCTAGCCTGGTTCGTTTTGACGCTGTTGGTGCTGGCGGGTGGCACGATGGCGTGGCTGGTGGGAACCTTCAAGCTAAAGGATCCAGAGAAAAAGGCTGCTTGATGCGACAATTACCAACTTTGGCGGCAGCATTACTGCTTCTCGCCAGCGATACTAGGTCACCGACTCATAAACTTCATCCAGATTCTGGCGGCGGCGAGCTTGATTAGGGCCATGTAGTTTTCTGGATGCT
>JANNZB010000045.1:0-8508 GCA_031410395.1 Novosphingobium sp. | reverse complement strand
CCTGGCGAATTTTGGACATGTGATAGGGGCATTTTGAATGACGGATGTGGGGTGTAAAGCGGTCTTTGCGTCCAATCTCAACAGAAGTCGATCAGCGGCTGGTTTGAGCGGATGAACCGGGAGCGATAGAATACACGACATTGTACCCACTATGGACACCGGGAAACGTTGATAGGATAATCCTAAGACCTCCAACATCCCAAATTCTATCCTCGCGACCAATCCAGCCTGTTGATACCGATGTGGAAGTGGCTATCGTAAGCGTTTGCTGATTATAGTGTTCTATTTTTGGCATATAGCCGTACTTCTCTTCTAAGCTACGCTTAACAATCTCTGCGCAAGGCTGAGATTTTGCGGTACTAACGAGAATGACTGCCCTGAGTTTTGCTTTCGTGTAGGTGCTCAAAACCTGAACCGGGCACTGATTCAAAATCGTTGCTCGATATGTCGGATAGAGTACTTGGACCTCCGACTTCGGCATCCCGTGTCTAAGGTTTTCCCATAAAATAAGTGAATTATTATCCTCCGTAGCCTGATTAATGGGCGTAGCTAGCTGCAGTAGCGAAGCGAGCATCAACGAGATCAAAGGCAATGGAATCTCCTTACTTTGAGTTCCTCAACTTACTCACAGCACCAACGTAGTCGCCCCTTGAATAGCCAAAAATGGGTCGAAACTAAGCCACAGTTTCAAACCGTGCAGCCCCATCCCTAGTTCCGCCCCACGCTGACATAAGTGAAACCCGCCCCCCGCACAGTCTGCGGGTCATAGACATTGCGCAGATCGACGAGCACCGGGGCCTTGGTGATTGCCTTCAGCCGCACCAGATCGAGCGCTCGAAAGGCGTCCCATTCGGTGACGATGACGACTGCATCCGCGCCGTCCGCTGCCTCATAGGCGCTGCCAGTCATCGTCACTTCAGGCATCATCGTGCTGGCCATTTCCATGCCTTCGGGATCATAGGCACTTATAACGACACCGGCATCTGCAAGCGCCTGCGAGATGGCGATCGATGGCGCATCGCGCATATCATCGGTGTCAGGCTTGAAGGTAAGGCCGAGCAAGGCAACTTTTTTGCCACGTGCGAGATCAGGCCCGCCAATTGCGTCGATCACTTTGCGGCCCATCGCGCGTTTGCGGCTGTCGTTGACCTTGACCACTGCCTCGATAATGCGCAGCGGCGAATCGAAGTCTTCTGCCGTCTTGAGCAGCGCCAATGTGTCTTTGGGGAAACATGATCCGCCATAGCCCGGCCCAGCATTGAGGAACTTCGGCCCGATGCGGCTGTCCATGCCAATGCCGCGGCTGATATCCTGGACATCGGCATCCACGCGCTCGCACAGATCGGCGATCTCGTTGATGAAGGTGATCTTGACCGCGAGGAAGGCGTTGGCGGCATATTTGATCAGCTCGGCGCTGCGCCGGGCGGTGAACTGGATCGGCGCACCATTGTTGGCGAGCGGGCGATAAACCTCGCGCATGACGTCGCGCGCCCATTCATCGTCCGCGCCAATAACGATTCGGTCGGGGTGTTTGAAATCATCGATAGCCGCACCTTCGCGCAGGAACTCCGGGTTGGATGCCACGGCATAGCGGGATGAGGGAGCGGCCTCGGCAAGGATGCGTTCAACTGCATCCCCGGTGCCGACGGGGACGGTCGACTTGGTGACGATCACAGCATCGCCTGTAAGGTTCGCCCCGACTTCCTCGGCTACGGCATAGACATACGAAAGGTCGGCATGGCCATCGCCGCGGCGACTGGGAGTGCCGACCGCTATGAAAATTGCCCTAGCGCCCTTGATGCCTTCGGCCAGATCGGTGGTGAAAGTCAGGCGCCCCGCCTTGACATTACCCGACACAAGTTCGGCAAGACCCGGCTCAAAGATCGGCATTACGCCCGCATTGAGGTGATCAATCTTCAACGGGTCCTTATCAATGCAGACAACTTCGTGGCCAAAATCGGCGAAACAGGCTCCTGAAACCAGGCCAACATAGCCCGATCCTACCATTGCTATCCTCATGCCCATCTCGCAATTTTCATGCCGCGCTCCTCGTCGCGGTGCTTATAGCGCCGCCGTTGTCGCGGGTCTCGATAAACCACCGGTCGCTGCCTTCAAGCCCCAGCGCAGTCAATTTTCCCGAATCGTATGCCCCGGTATCAATGCCGATGCGATTGGAAAGCACCTCTGGCTCGGCCATGATCGTGTGGCCGTGGACCACAACGTGGCTGTGCTTACCCGAATGGCTGAGGAAAGGCTCGCGAATCCAGCGCAAGTGGCTGGTTCGCTGGTCGCCGATGGCTACTCCCGGCTGGATTCCAGCGTGGACGAACAGATAATCGCCCTTGATGATCGTGTCTTCAAACCCCCGCAAAAATTCGAGGTCTTCTTCAGGCACGGCATCGGCCATCAGAACTTGCAGATCTTCAAGTTCGGCAGCAGAATAGGCCATCGGATCGATCGGATAGCTCAGGATTGTCTCACGCCCGCCGTATTTGAGGAAGTGGCGAAGGGTTTCGATATTAGCGAATGATTCGAGGAACATTTCCTCGTGGTTTCCAGCTATGAACCGCACCGAGCGCTGTTGCGCCCACAACCCTGCCGCCTTGATCACCCCTGCGCTATCAGGTCCGCGATCGACCAGATCCCCGAGTAGAATCACTGTGGTATCGGCCGAACCGCGCTTGCCGTCATCGGCTTCGATAGCCTCTGCGAGCGCGACCATTAGATCGAGCCGGCCGTGGATATCGCCGACGGCATAGACCCGCTCGCCGCGCGGAACGGCGGGCAGGATAGGCTCTGGCCGGGAGCCGAAAAGGGACTTGATCGTCTTGAGCATGGTGGGGGCGGGGACCTTTGGTCGCGACACATATAGCCATTGCCACTGCGTCAATCAACGTTTCTGCGTGGTGAATGGGCTGGCGTTGCAGGTTTGCCACACATGCCGGGCAACTACACGGCCTCACAAAAGAAACTTCTTGTGCATTGCAGCAAATCGAGTCACACCGTGGTCACCAGAGCATAGGAAGACCCGTTAATGAGGCTTCCGGCACTGGAGCAGGCGGGACGAAGCGACTCCATAACTGAGGGAAAAGTCATGCTTACGTCCATTCGCAGCCTAATGGCTGCTTCTGCCCTTGCGGGCGTTTTATTTGCAGCGGCTCCGGCATTCGCGGATGAAACTGCCCCACCAAGCGATTTCACCGTAACCGGCAGCGCGGCCATAGCGTCGCAATATCGTTTTCGCGGCCTCGCCCAATCGGACAACAAGCCGGTTGTTCAAGGTGCGATTACGCTGAGCCACAGCTCGGGCTTTTATATCTCCACCTGGGGATCGAGCGCAGCGGCCGGGACTGCACCGATCAACATTGGCGGCACTGAAATCGACGTTTATGGCGGCTACACGCACGGCCTCGGCGATAGCGGCGTTACCGTTGACGCTGGCGTATACGGCTATATCTATCCAGGCGCGCCGCTGGGCAACTATTACGAAATTTACGGTTCGCTCGCCAAGACACTGGGTCCAGCAACCGCCAAGGTCGGCGTTTATTATGCCCCGGCACAAAAGGTGTTCAATTATAATTTCACCTCGCCAAAGCGCCACAACACCTATCTTTATGGCGAACTGGGAGCCGGTATTCCGAACACGCCAATTTCGCTTCACTCGCATCTGGGTTACACCAGCGGTGGATTTGAATGGAGCAAGGCGTACCTCGATTACAATGTCGGGGTGACGTTCAAGTGGAAGATGCTGGCGCTTGATGCTTCGCTGGTTGGCACCAATGTCAGCTCGTCCGACATCAACAAGGGCTTTGGCTGCGTAAACAATGTTGCGTGCATTGCCGCGTTCAACCGCATGTCGAAAACCGTTGGCGTCGTCTCTCTGACCGCCAGCTTCTAAGCCTTTTTCCAGGCTAAATTTCGATCCTTTCCGCAGGAAGGACCGGCGGCCCGTCCCGGAAAACCGGGGCGGGCCGCTTTCGCTTGGCAGGTTTGGTGGCAGCGGGTAATTGCCGGGCTGCTCGCGTTTGAAAGTGCCCCGCTGCCATGACCCGCTATCTCCATTCGATGATTCGTGTTTCGGACCCTGCAGCGACAATCCGCCTGTTCGAGATCCTCGGACTTAAGGAAGTGCGGCGGATGGAAAATGACAAGGGTCGTTTCTCGCTGATCTTCCTTGCGGCCCCCGGACAGGAAGGCATTGCTGAGGTGGAACTGACGCACAACTGGGACGAATCCGGCTATGATGGCGGGCGCAATTTTGGCCATCTCGCGTATCGCGTCGACAATATCTATGAAGTGTGCACGGCACTAATGGCGCACGGGGTGACGATAAACCGCCCGCCACGCGATGGCCATATGGCTTTCATCAGAACGCCTGACGGCATTTCGATCGAACTGCTGCAGGATGGGTCACTGCCGCTGCAGGAGCCGTGGGCGAGCATGGCGAACACCGGCTCTTGGTAGGGTTGGGAGTCAGACTGACATGATTTTCGCCCTCGTTGCGATTTTTGTCGTCGCTTATGCTTTTATCGCTTTGGAAGAACCGCTTGGGATCAACAAGTCGGCAGCCGGGCTGGTCGGTGCCGGGCTTCTGTGGACGGTCTATGCGCTCGGCACGGGCCATCCGGCGCATGTTGACGAACAATTGGCCGAATCGCTTGTCGGGACCGCGCAAATTGCCTTTTTCCTGATCGGGGCGATGACGGTGGTCGAGGTGATCGATTCGCACGATGGGTTTGAAGTTGTCACCCGGCATATGCGCGCGCGCAGCCTTTCATCACTGGCCTGGATGATTGCCGGGGTATCCTTTTTCCTCAGCGCGCTGCTCGACAATCTGACCACTGCAATCGTCATGGTTTCGCTGCTGCGCAAGCTGGTTCCTGAACGGGCCGAACGGTTGCTGTTCTGCGGGCTGGTGATCATCTGTGCTAACGCCGGAGGTGCGTGGTCTCCGATTGGTGACGTCACCACAACCATGCTGTGGATTGGCGGACAGGTGACCAGTTCAGCGATCATTACCCGTCTGTTTTTACCGTCGCTGGTCAATGCGCTGATTCCGACCCTGATCGTTGCGTTCAGCCTGCGCGGCAAACCCTTCGCGCTGGCAGGGAACGGTGGCGATCTGTCTGGCTCGTCGGAATTTGAACGGCGACTGATGTTCGGATTGGGGCTGGGCGTGTTGATCGCAGTCCCTGTATTCAAGGCGGCGACCCACCTGCCGCCGTTCCTGGGCATCCTTTTCGGCCTCGGCATCGTCTGGGTGGTTGGTGATGTGGTTCACCGGCGCAACGCCGCCGAGGATTCGCCGCGCGTCACAATCGCCCAGGCGCTGACACGGATCGACATGAGCGCGATAGTGTTCTTCATTGGCATCCTGCTCGCAGTGGCCACGCTGGAACACTCTGGCGTGCTCGCCGCGATTGCCGCTTGGTTGGAAAGCCACGTCGGCAGGATTGATGTCATCGTCATGCTCATCGGCCTGTTGTCGGCTGTGATAGATAACGTGCCAATGGTCGCCGCGGCGATGGGGATGTTCAGCCTTGGTGTGCATCCCACCGACAGCTTTCTGTGGGAATTCCTTGCCTACTGCGCGGGAACCGGGGGATCGATCCTGATTATTGGATCAGCCGCCGGGGTTGCGGCTATGGGCATCGAGCGCATGGAGTTTCTTTGGTACCTGCGCCGTTTTGGCCCCATGGCGCTGGCTGGATATTTTGCTGGTGCGCTTGTCTATCTGGTCCAGGCACAGTTGCCGGGCTGAGCGAACCAGCGCCGATTCGGCGGCTTTGGACAACGAGTCATTGCGCGCCAGCAAACTTCTCAATACGTTGAATTCCGTAGGGGCGATTCTGGGGGTTTAGGGGTGGACGTCTTGTCGGCGGGTATGGCAGCAATGCCAATGCAGGATGCTGCCCTGAACGGGCTGCGTCTGGTCGAATACGAACTTACCCTGTTCGCCGCGTTCTGGTTCGTCATCGGCATTGCAGATGAACTGGCGGTGGACTTGGTCTATGGCTGGCTCCGACTGTTCCGCCGCAACCGCACCCATCAATTAACAGGCGATATATCGGCCCGACCACTGCAGGGCATCGCCGCCGTGCTGATCCCGGCGTGGCAGGAAGTAGCAGTCATTGGCACCACGATTGATCATGCTTTGAAGGTTTGGCCGCAGCAGGATCTGCGCCTTTACATCGGCTGTTATGTCAATGATCCGGAAACGCTGGTCGCGGCGATGTTGGCGGCAGGTAGCGATACGCGTGTGAGGATTGTCATTCACGAAAAGCACGGACCAACCACCAAGGCCGATTGTCTAAACCGGCTGTACCGGGCCTTGAGCGACGATGAACAGCGCAGCGGTGTGACCATGCGGATGATCGTGCTGCACGATGCAGAAGACATGGTCCACCCCGCCGCACTGGCTCTGATGGACAGGGCAATTACCGATGCAGACTTTGTCCAGATCCCCGTTCGGCCCGAGCCTCAGGCGAACTCGCGCTGGATTGCCGGGCACTATGTCGATGAGTTTACCGAAAGCCACGCCAAGGCAATGGTGGTGCGCGATGCGCTGGGCGCTGCGCTACCAGCTGCAGGCGTGGGCTGCGCCTTTTCGCGCGGCGTTCTGGGCGATATGGCGCGGCGAAATATTCAGGACGGTCTCGACGGCCCGTTTGAAGCCGAATGCCTGACCGAAGACTATGAGCTCGGGCTTATGGTCGCACGCAGCGGCAAGCACAGCCGCTTCATGCGCCTGCGCGATCATGATGGCTCGCTGATCGCCACGCGCAGCTGCTTCCCGGGCAGCTTGCAAGAAGCGGTGCGCCAGAAAACCCGGTGGGTGCATGGAATAGCGTTTCAGGGGTGGGAACGGATGGGCTGGTGGGGCCGGCCGGTCGATATCTGGATGGCGATGCGGGACCGGCGCGGGCCATTGGTGGCAATGGTTCTGGCGGTTGCCTATTTCCTTATCATCCTTTCGCCGATGCTGCTGGTCGCTGACCGCTCGGGCCAGACGGCAATTCCCGCAGAATCTCCGCTGCTCAAACCCATGATCGGGATCTGCCTGTTCGGGCTGATATGGCGGTCAGCAATGCGTTTTATATTCACCGCGCGCGAATATGGCACCACTGAAGGACTGCGCGCTGTGCTGCGTATTCCGGTCGCCAATATCATAGCAATCATGTCTGGCCGCCGGGCTTTCACAGCCTATTTGCGCAGCTTTTTCGGCCACGCGCCTGCATGGGACAAGACAGTGCACAAGGCGCATCCGGCTTTGCTGCTGGTTGGCGGGGAGACGGCGTGAGCCGCGTATCGCGCCAGCGCGGGCAACCTCTGTTTGCCCTTGCCGGGTTGATAACCCTGTGGACCGTGGGGCGGGTTGCCGCGTGGTCGGTCGTGACGCCGCTTCCGTTAATTCAAGCAGCTGAATTCAGATCTGCACACGGCCCATCCGATGCCCAGATGGACCACTTTTCGCTCGCGCCCCGCCTGCGGGCCGAATTGGCAGCATCGCCACCGCCGCAAGCGGTTAGCCCTGGCTGGGCCCCTCCAATGATCGAGCCGGCCGCACCATTGCCGATATTGACTCCGGAAACTGCGGTTACACTCGCACCCGAGCCGCACACAGCGGCGGCACAGATTGCGCCTGTGCCAACTGCGATACCATCCAATGCCATGATCGCGGGCGGGCATCAGCTTATGTATCTCGCCGCGCTGAGCAATATCCAAATCCCTTCGGCTTTAATACCGCGCGTTCATCCAAATCCCGTGCAAAACGCATCGATCAAGCGCTGGTCCGCTGACGGATGGCTGCTGCTGCGGCGCGATATCGGCCCAGCAAGCCTTGCGGCGATCGGCGGCAGCTATGGCGCAAGTCAGGTTGGCGCGGTGCTGCGCTACCGGATTGACCGGACCTCTCCGCAAAAACCCTCGCTCTATATGCGCGCCTCGTCGGCACTGAACGGGAGCCGCGAACAGGAGGCTGCCTTTGGATTCTCAGCGCGGCCAATTTCTGCGCTGCCATTGGTTGCCTTGGCCGAAGCGCGGGTTTTGCGCAGCGCCGCCGGGACCCGTTTACGCCCGGCCGCGATGGTTGTGACGGAACTGCCAGCGGTAAAACTGCCGCTCGGCTTGAAAGGCGAAACTTATATTCAGGCGGGCTATGTCGGTGGTTACGCTGCCAGCGCCTTCATCGATGGACAGGCACGGATCGACCGCAAGCTGTTCTCGCTTGGCACAGCTGAAATGCGCGCAGGCGGCGCGGCTTGGGGCGGCGCACAGAAAGGCGCATCGCGGCTCGACGTTGGCCCAAGCGCCAGCCTGTCATTCCGTCTGGAAAACACCGCCTCGGCCCGGCTGAGCGCCGATTGGCGCTTTCGGGTTGCCGGCAAGGCAGCTCCGGCGTCTGGCCCCGCGCTCACCTTGTCCGCAGGTTTCTAGCGTAATCGCCCTTAACAGCGCGGATTGGCTGGGTTAGAGACTATTCCACTACCGTGGAAGCGGCACCGGCCC
>JANNZB010000044.1:0-2133 GCA_031410395.1 Novosphingobium sp. | reverse complement strand
TAGCGGGAACCAGATGAGCGTCTGGCGCCCATGGCGCGTCGCCCGCGATCTAGATTGGTTCGCGATGATGACCATCGTGCTGACGGTGCTGGCGCTCGGCCTGTATGCCTTGGCCGTGCTGCCACTGGCGTCGCAGGCGCGATCGCTGCGTGGCCAGGTGGCCGAGCTGGAATCGCACGCCGGTAATCGGCGCCACCATGCGGAACCAGTGCAGCCCGCGTCGCAGCTCGCGGTTTTTTACGAACAGCTCCCGAGCGTAGCGCAAGCGCCCGAAGTCGTGCACCAGCTGCATAAGCATGCGCACAGCGCTGGACTGACGCTTGAGCGCGGGGAATACCGTCCTTTGCCCGATGCGTCGGCCAAGCTCGTGCGCTATCAGATCGTTTTGCCCGTCACGGGGAGCTACCTGCGGGTGCGGCAGTTTCTGGCCGATACTATGCGCGAAATGCCCGAGCTGTCGCTCGATGGCATCGGCTTCCAGCGCGACAAGGGTGCCTCGGACCAGTTAAAAGTGCAACTGCGATTCACCGCGTTTCTGAGGACGCCCGGGTGAAAATCGGTCGGCACTGGCTTATCCTCGGTGGCCTGCTGAGCGCAACTTTGTCTGCCGCCGCTTGGATCAGAAATATTCCTGAAAACGCAGATTTGGAAATCATGAGCGAGGTACAAACCTCAGCAAGGCGTGGACAACCCCTGTTGGGATCCAGTCCGTCACCTGTGCCGGGACAGGTCAATATCGAGAAGCTAAGATCGCGCAGTCTCGGCGAAAGCACGAATGATCCGTTTGCAATGGAAATACCGCCTCACATCGAATTTGATCGGGCAAGTGAAGCCGCGCGCCCAGCCCAAGCCGCGCCCCTGCTAGCGCCCGCTGCGCCGCCGTTGCCGTTTACCTATGTGGGTAAGCTGTTATCCGGACCGGAAGCGAAAGTGTTCCTCACGTTGGGCGATCGCAACCTGGTCCTGCGTGAAGGTGATACCGTAGATTCGATCTATCGTGTCGACAAGATCGCAGAAGGCGCAATCACGCTTGTCTATCTGCCGCTAGCCCAGCGGCAAACGATCGTTACCGGAGACTCGCCGTGAAGCGAATCGTATTGCTGATGCTGCTTGCGCTGCCCGCTGGCTGCGCTACCGACTCCGCGCTAACGCAGGGCCAAAATCTGATCGATCAGGGTCGGATGGAAGATGGAATCCGGCGCCTCGAGCGAGGAAGCAAGGCGCATCCGGACAGCTACGAACTGCGCGCCTTTTATCAGCGCTATCGGGACCTCTACGTCGACCAGTTGCTGTTCGAGGGCGACAAGGCACGTGTCATCGGCCGAAACGATCCGGCGCTCGCCGCGTACGAGCGCGTGCTGCAGTTCAGCCCCGAAAATCCGCGCGCCAAGGCCGGGATCGATGCCGTCCGGGCCGACCAGCGCCAGCGCGATGCAGTCAAGCAGGCCCAGGCCTTGTTCGAGGGCAACCGGGCGGAGGAAGCGCTCGAGCAAGCGAAAGGAATCCTCGCGGAGAACCCGTCGCAGAAATCCGCCCAGGCGCTGCTGCGGCGGATCGACGAGGTCAAGGCGAAGTCCAAGGCAGGCGCATCGCAGCTCAAGGCCGAATACAAGAAGCCGGTGACGCTCCAGTTTCGCGATGCGCCGCTCAAGAGCATTTTCGATTTCCTGTCGCAGGCCTCGGGCATCAACTTCATTTTCGACCGCGATGTGCGTCCCGATCTTCGCGCAACTATCCTGCTGCGCGACACCTCGCTTGAAGATGCCTTGAATTTCCTGCTGGTTACCAACCAGCTGGACAAGAAAGTGCTCAACGACAATACCGTCTTGGTCTACCCGAACTTGCCGAACAAGGTGCGCGATTACCAGGAACTGATAGTACGAAGCTTTTACCTCGGAAACGCGGATGTGAAGCAGACACTCAACCTTGTGAAGACCGTCCTGAAGACCCGCGACGTATTCATCGACGAGCGGTTAAACCTCTTAGTCATGCGCGACACACCCGAGGCGATCGGGATCGCGGAAAAGCTGATCGCAGCCCAAGACCTGGCCGATCCGGAAGTCATACTGGAGATCAAGGTACTTGAAGTCTCGCGCGGCAAATTGCAAAATCTCGGCGTCGGATACCCGGTGC
>JANNZB010000043.1:0-8245 GCA_031410395.1 Novosphingobium sp. | reverse complement strand
CTCGCCTCAAGCACCGCTCCCATTTGCGTGGCGAGGCCCATGAACAGCTGGTTGAACAGTTCGAGCAGAACCGGATCGCGGCACGAACGGCGGAGGAAGCAGGTGAGGCAGCGGTGATCGCCTTCGATATGGGCGGGACATCGACCGACGTTGCGCTTTATGCGGGCACTTTTGAGCGCCAGCTTGATACCCAGATCGCCGGGGTGGACCTGCGCGTGCCGATGCTGGCGATTGAGACCGTGGCGGCGGGCGGCGGATCAGTGCTGCGCTTTGACGGGGAGCGACTGCGCGCCGGGCCAGAGAGCGCCGGAGCCAATCCGGGGCCAGCCGCATACCGGAGTGGCGGTCCGTTGACGGTTACCGATGCAAACGTGCTGCTCGGCAAGATCCAGCCCGCGCATTTTCCGGCGGTGTTCGGGGCGCGCGGAGATGAGCAGATCGACTGCGCGATCGTCGCCGAAAAATTCGCCGAACTCGCCGCGCCGCTGGGGCGTGATCCGCGCGATATCGCCGAGGGTTTCGTAGCGATTGCCGTCGCCACAATGGCTGCCGCAATCAAGAAAGTCGCGCTGGCACGCGGTGAAGACGCTTCGACATTTACCCTGCAGTGCTTCGGCGGCGCGGGTGGGCAACACGCCTGCCGCGTTGCCGAAGAGCTTGGCATGGCGCGGGTGCTGATCGATCCTCTGGCCGGGGTGCTTTCAGCATGGGGGATTGGTCTTGCCGAGCGAACTTCGCTCAAACAGGCGGCGATTGAAGTGCCGCTGGGGACCGATTTTTCTGAGCATCTCGAACGGCTGGAACTGGCCGCACGAAGCGAGCTTTCGGGTGATGTGGACACTGAGGCCACTGTCTGGCTGCGCTACGCGGGGACTGACTCCAAGCTTCCGGTTGCGCTTGGATTGACCGATGTGATGCGCGCGGAGTTCGAGGCCGCGCACCTGCGCCTCTACGGTTTTGGCACAGCGGACCGCGATGTTATCGTCGCTGAACTGGCGGTTGAGGCAGTGGCGCGGGGTCAGGCTGTGCTCCGGGCCACTTTGCCGAAGGGCCGCGGCGCGCAGGCCATCGATAACGTGGCGCTTTGGACAGGTGGGCGCGAATGGACGGCGCCGGTGTTCGATCGTGCAGGTCTTGGCGCAGGCGATGCCATCACTGGCCCCGCGCTGATCCGCGAGGAAATAGGCACGGTGGTGATCGAGCCGGGCTGGCGCGGCCTTGTGCTGGCAAAAGGAGCACTGTTGCTCACGTCAAAGGAGCTTGAACGCAAGGCTGCGGACGATCATTCGCGCCCCGATCCGGTTCTGCTCGAACTGTTCAACCAGCTGTTCATGGGCCTCGCCACGCAAATGGGAGCGGTGCTTGAGGCGAGTTCCTCAAGCGTCAATATGCGCGAGCGACTCGATTTTTCCTGCGCCTTGTTTGATCATGAAGGCAACCTCATCGCCAATGCCCCGCACCTGCCGGTTCACTTGGGATCGATGGGTGAAGCCGTGAGAACGGTTATCGCGGCATTTGCGGGCGATCTGCTTCCGGGCGATGCCGTGGTGCTCAACAACCCATATAATGGCGGCACGCATCTGCCAGATATAACCATCATATCGCCACTATTTGATGACGCTGGCGAAATGCTGCGTGCCTTTGTCGCCAATCGCGGCCATCATGCTGACATTGGCGGGCGAACGCCGGGATCAATGCCTCCGGACTCCACCGTGCTTGAAGAAGAAGGTGTGGTTATCGACCCCTTCCTGCTGGCACGCGGCGGCACATTCCACGAGGCGGAGTTTCGCGAATTGCTGGCCTCGGGCTTATATCCGGCGCGCAATCCGGACATGAACGTCGCTGATATAAAGGCGCAGCTCGCCGCCAATGCTGCCGGCGCACGCGAGCTGGCGCACCTCTCCACGCGCTATGGTTGGCCCTGTGTCGCCGCCTATATGGGCCATGTGATGGACAACGCCGAGGAGAGCGTGCGCCGGGTTATAGCCCGGCTGACCTCGGGAAGTTTCACCGCCGAAATGGACGATGGCGCGGTGATTGTGGTGACGGTTACTACCGACCCAGTGTCTCGTTCAGCAATGATCGATTTCACTGGGACCAGCGCGCAACGCGAAGGCAATTTCAACGCCCCGCGCGCGGTCACCCGCGCCGCCGTGCTCTATACCTTCCGCTGCCTCACCGGCGATAGCCTGCCGCTTAACGAAGGCTGCCTGCGCCCGCTTTCGATCCTGATACCCGACCAATCGTTCCTTGCCCCAACCCCCGGCCGTGCAGTGGTCGCAGGGAACACCGAGGTGAGTCAGGCGGTGACCAATGCATTGTTCGGAACGCTCGGCGCTTGTGCAGCGGCGCAGGGAACGATGAACAACCTGCTGTTCGGCAATGACCGCCATCAGTATTACGAGACGATCTGTGGCGGCACAGGGGCCGGGCCAGGGTATAATGGAGCCGGGCCAGTCCACAGCCACATGACCAACACCCGCATCACCGATCCCGAAGTGCTAGAATTGCGCCTGCCAGTGCGGCTTGAGGAGTTCTCGGTACGGCGCGGATCAGGCGGGCTCGGAAAATGGCGCGGCGGCGATGGCGTGCGGCGGGCGATCCGCTTCCTTGACGACATGACGGTGACGCTGGTTTCCTCCAGCCGCAAGGTGCCACCATTCGGGCTCGCTGGCGGCGCGGCGGCAAACTCGGGCCGCCAGTGGATCGAACGCGCTGATGGACGCTTCGAGGCAATGACCGGCACCGATGAAAAGCAGCTTTCCGCCGGAGACCGAGTGGTAGTCGAAACGCCCGGCGGCGGCGGTTATGGTTCGCTAAGCTGAGTCGGATTGCTGCCGGACGGCACAGCACAGCTTGCTTCGCCGCCTCGCCTGATGAATACCAAGAAAAAGCGCAAGCAGGGAAAGCACAATGATCCGCGGAATCCATCACCTCGGGATCCACTGCCATGACATCAAGGCGATGATCCGTTTCTACACTGAAGGCCTTGGCTTTGAGATGGTTGGTGAGTTTGACTGGGCGGATGATGCCAAGCTTGACTACATCGTCGATCTGGAAAATTCGGTGGCGCAGGGCGCGATGATGCGATCTGGAACCTGTTATATCGAATTGTTCCAATACACCGCTCCGCCGCCGCGAAACACTCAGGCGCTGACGGCAGCCGACAAGGGCTACACCCACATGTGCATCGATACCGACAATATCGAAGAGGACCTGCCCCACCTCATCGCCGCCGGTCTGCAAGTGGGAGGCCGCGATTTCGTCGACATGGGCCATGTGAAAACGCTTTATTGCCGCGATCCTGAAGGGAATTTGATCGAGCTACAGCAGTGTATGCCGGGTAACGGAATGGAGTTGAGCGACGCCGGTAAGCGGGGCTAAACCCGTACTGCGTCCTTGCCATCCAGCATGTGCGTGCATCCCAGCGCGCCAGCATCCTCGCCATCCGCCAACGCCGCCACAGTGCGCCAGCCAATCGCGCGCAACCTGGCGGCAATTTCAGCGTCATGGCCAAGCGGGAGGAACAGCGTGTCTCGTTGAAATTCACCCACCGCCAATGCATCGATCAGCGGATCGGGATAGAGCGAGAAACCAATCGCCGGTTCCTGCGCCGCGCCTGCTGCGCCGAGAATTGCATAAGTGCCGCCGCGACCCAAAGCGCCGGTCAGGCCCTCGGCGTAGAGTGTAAATCCGAACCACGACTGGTATTCGAAACCGTGGCGTTCTGAGGGATCGAGCGTCACCCGTGCCATGCCGGATACGCGTGCGGCAATTTCGCGCAGGGCCATGATCCGGCTCGATAATGCCCCACCCGCATCAATCGTCGCCAGCTTTTCTATCGCAGCATCGAACGGACCAATGGCAGTAAGCAGCGGCAAATAGTCCGCGCCCCCCGCTGCGACCAGTCCGCCAGCATCCTTGGCATCAAGCTCGCGCCGCACCATTTCGATCTTGTCGGCGGCGAGCGGCAATGCTTTTTCGGCCAGCGTATCAACCAGATCGGGCAGGGTGAAATCAACCGAAATCCCACGCGCTCCGGCGGCTTGCAGCGCCTCGATCGCAACCGCGACAATCTCGCCTGCCGCCGCCACGCTGTCGGTCCCGATCAGTTCCGCACCCAACTGCAGTCGCTCGCGGGTGGGTTCAAGCCCGTCGCCCTTGATCGTCAGCACCTGGCCCGCGTAGCACAGCCTGAGCGGGCGGGCAGCAGCAGCCAGCCCAGTTGCAGCCATGCGGCCAACCTGCACAGTGATGTCACTTCGCAGCGCCAAAGTCCGCAGGCTGGCAGGATCGACAAAGCGAAACATCCGGCGGGGCTGGACGCCCGACATGCGGCTCGCCATCGATTTCTCGAATTCGATACTCGGGGTCTGCACCCGGTCATAGCCGTGGCCATCAAGCACATCGAGCACCGCCCGGCTGACCCGCGCGGCTACGGCAGCGCTGGCGGGCAGGCGGTCTTCGAGGCCCTCGGGCAGCAGGTCGCGGTCTCTATCCATCTGCTGCGCCTTTAGCCTTTCATCACCCCCACGCAAGCAGGGATGATGAATGCCTGTGCCGGATCAGCGGTAATTCCTGGGCAGTGGCGGCGGATCGGGGACATAGCCTGCGTTAGCAGGCTGCGCCGGGAAGGGTCGCGGGCGACGGAGTTCAACCGAAATCGGCGGAATAACGCCTGCAGCAATGAGGTTTTCAGTGCTGTCGTATTCGACCAGCCGAACTGCATCGGGGGTCGATGACGCGCGCTGAAAAGGCGCAATCCGGCTGACATCATGCTCGATCTCTCCGTGCGCGGTTCCCAGTTTTTCCGAAGATCTGGGCATGGGCACCGATTTCGCAGCGTCCTGATTGGCCCGTCCAGCAGAAGCTTCGGCTATGGGCGCTGGTGGAGGCGGAGGAGGCGGCGGCATCGTCGATGGATAGTCATTCCTGCGCTCTTTCCACCGGTTCTGCGACATAGGCGGCGGCGGCGGAACGCGGCGTTCGCGGAATACTGCCATGCCGATCACGCCTACATCACCGGCGCGGCCGGTTCGCGCGGCGTAGGACTGTGGAAGCGGAGCGAAGCGGAAGGCAGCAATCTCGGTCTCGCTTTTGCGCCATCCGTTGATGTCGCCCGTTTCGTGCGGGGACAGAATATATCCGCGCTGGTTGAAATCCGCCGTCTCGCCGCTGATAACGTTTATGCCGTCGACGGAAAGCACGACCAGCACACGCTCGTTTGAGGTGTTCTGTATCCTCAAACTGTATCGCCGCCCGGTTTGCCCAGCGACGAAATAGCGGCGGTCATGCAGATAGACCCGCTTGGTCTCGCCGCTATCGCGATCAACCACGCTCAGGTGGACAAGGCGGGGGCCATAGGCGGCCTGAGCGGAGGCGGGCGCATTTGCGGCAATTACTGCGCCCAGTAACAGCGCAATCGCAATGAAAACCCGTTTGAATAGCCTCGTCAACATCTGCACCTCCCATCATCAACCCCGCCTTGTTATTTGGCCGGGTCAATGAATGGAATGTGTATGCGGGGTAGTGCCGACTAAAACGCCAACGCCATCACCCGCTTGACGCCGGGAACCGCGCGCGCGGTTTCGAGCACCGACGGCGGCACCGGGCTATCGACCGAGAGCAGCAGGATCGCTTCGCCTCCCGCCTCACGCCGTCCGAGGTTAAAGGTGCCGATGTTGATGCCATTTTCGCCCAGCAACGTGCCGATGCGGCCGATAAAGCCGGGGGCGTCTTCGTTAACGATGTACATCATGTGGCCAGCGAGCTCTGCCTCAACCTTGATACCGAACAGTTCAACGAGGCGCGGTTCGCTGTTGGAGAACAGCGTGCCGGATACCGAGCGCTCGCCGGCATCAGTTTTCACCGAAACGCGGATCATGGTGTGGTAATCGCCCGCCTTTTCGGTCTTGACCTCCCGCACTTCCAGCCCGCGCTCCTTTGCGAGAAACGGCGCGTTGACCATGTTGACCGAATCCGATTGCACCCGCAAAAAACCTGCGAGAACAGCTGCGACAATCGGCTTCGCATTAAGCTCGGCCGCCGCGCCTTCGGTGTGAATCGAGATGCGCTGGATTGTGCTGGTGGTGAGCTGGCCCACGAGGCTGCCAAGCTTCTCGGCGAGTGCCATATAGGGCCGCAGCTTCGGCGCTTCCTCGGCTGAAAGGCTCGGCATGTTGAGCGCGTTGGTGACGCCGCCATTGACCAGGTAATCGGCCATCTGTTCAGCCACTTGCAGTGCGACATTGACCTGCGCTTCGGTGGTGCTGGCGCCGAGATGCGGCGTGCAGATGAAGTTTGGCGTGCCGAACAGCGGCGATTCCTTGGCCGGTTCGGAGACGAAAACGTCAAGGGCGGCACCGGCGATGTGACCCGAATCAAGGCCTTCCTTCAGCGCGGCCTCGTCGATCAAACCACCGCGCGCACAGTTGACAATCCGCACGCCCTTTTTGGTCTTGGAGAGATTTTCCTTGCTCAGAATATTGCGCGTCTGATCGGTCAGCGGCGTGTGAAGCGTAATGAAATCTGCACGCGCCAGCAGTCCGTCGAGCTCAACTTTTTCGACGCCCATTTCAATCGCGCGATCCTCGGTGAGGAAAGGATCGAAGGCGACGACTTTCATCTTCAGCCCCAATGCCCGCGCCGCGACGATCGAGCCAATATTGCCTGCGCCAATCAGGCCGAGCACCTTGCCAGTGACTTCGACACCCATGAAGCCGTTCTTCGGCCATGTTCCGGCTTGCGTCTGCGCGTTGGCCTCCGGGATCTGGCGAGCAAGCGCGAACATCAGCGCGATGGCGTGTTCAGCGGTCGTGATCGAATTGCCGAATGGCGTGTTCATCACCACGACGCCTTGCGCCGATGCTGCCGGGATATCGACATTATCGACCCCAATTCCGGCGCGGCCAATAACCTTCAGATTGGTCGCGGCGGCGAGAATTTCTTTAGTCACCCGGGTTGAGGAACGGATCGCGAGACCATCGTAATCGCCGATTCTGGCTATCAGTTGCTCGGGAGTTTCGTCAGTGATGACATCGACCTGGCAGCCCTGCTCTTCAAAGATGCGGGCGGCGTTGGGATCCATCTTGTCGGAAATAAGTACGCGGGGTTTGGTCATTGAATTGTTCCTTGCGTCATCCCCGGCTTTACCGGGGACCGCTGGCCTCCGGATTCTGGGGTGAATTGTTGGGGTCAGCGATCCCCGCCTACGCGGGGACGACGTTATGATTTGAGACTAGCGTAAGCCCAATCGAGCCACGGCCCGAGCGCTTCGATATCGGCGGTGTCGACAGTCGCGCCGCACCAGATGCGCAGGCCCGGCGGGGCATCGCGGTATCCGGCGATATCATAGGCTGCGCCTTCTTTTTCGAGCATCACGGCGAAGGCCTTGACGAACGCTTCGTCGGCCCCTTCGACAGTGAGGCATACCGAAGTTTTTGACCGCGTGCCGTGATCGATAGCCAGATGGCCAAGCCAATCGCGCGCCGCAACGATCTTCGCCAGCGCATTTGCATTGGCAGTGCAACGGCCCTGCAAGCCTTCCGCACCGCCGACGCTCTTGGCCCATTCGAGCGCGAAAATTGCGTCTTCAACCGCGAGCATCGATGGGGTGTTGATCGTCTCACCCTTGAACACGCCTTCGCTGAGCTTGCCCTTCGAGACGAGGCGGAACACCTTTGGGAGCGGCCATACAGGGGTGTAACTTTCCAGCCGTTCGACCGCGCGGGGGCCGAGGATCAAAACGCCGTGGCCGCCTTCGCCGCCGAGCACTTTCTGCCACGAGAAGGTGGCGACGTCGATCTTGTCCCACGGAATGTCATAGGCGAAAACCGCGCTGGTGGCATCTGCGAACGAAAGCCCGTCGCGGTCAGCGGCGATCCATTCGCCATCAGGCACGCGAACGCCGCTGGTCGTGCCGTTCCAAGTGAACAGCACGTCGTCCGACCAATCAACCTTGTCGAGATCGGGCAACTGGCCATAGTCAGCGCGGATCACGGTGGGGTCGATCTTGAGCTGCTTGACTGTGTCGGTCACCCAGCCCTCGCCAAAGCTTTCCCACGCCAGCGCCGTCACGCCGCGCGCGCCCAGCATCGTCCACATCGCCATCTCGAAGGCGCCGGTGTCCGAGCCGGGCACGATGCCGATCCGGTGCGTCTCGGGCAGGTTCAGCAGCTCGCGCATCAGGCCGATGCAGAGCGCGAGCCGGTCCTTGCCGAGCTTGGAGCGATGGGAGCGGCCGAGC
>JANNZB010000042.1:0-2301 GCA_031410395.1 Novosphingobium sp. | reverse complement strand
CAATCGACAAAGTTGCCGCCCCGCTCCCGGCGTCGCTACGTGCCGTGGCCTATGGCGGCGGCAAGATGCCGCTCGAGATCATCACCCGCGCGCTCGACCTGTTCCCCGCAACCAGCTTCACCAACGCCTATGGCCTGACCGAGACCAGTTCGACCATCGCCCTCCTCGGCCCCGAAGACCACCGCGCGGCTTTGGCATCGGACGATCCCAAGGTGCGCGCGCGGCTTGGCTCGCTTGGTCAGCCGTTGCCGACTGTTGAAATCGAAATCCGCGATGAGGAAGGCAAGGCGCTCCCCGCTGGAGTAGCTGGCGAAATCTACGTGCGCGGCGATCAGGTTTCGGGCGAATACAAGGGCAAGAGCGCGCTGGTCGAAGGCGGCTGGTTCCCCACGCGTGATGCCGGTTACATCGATGAGGACGGCTACCTGTTCCTTTCAGGCCGCGCTGATGACGTTATTGTGCGCGGCGGTGAGAATATGTCGCCCGGCGAGATTGAAGACGTGTTGTTGGACCACCCGGCGCTGATAGATGCCTGCGCCTGCGCGGTGCCTTCGGTTGAATGGGGCGAGGCGGTTGGCGTTGCTGTGGTTGTGCGCGAAGGCCATGAGGCGCCGGGTGAGGCCGAGCTAAAGGACCTGATCCGCGCTCGCCTCCGTTCCAGCCGGGTTCCCGAGAAGGTCGCCTTCGTGAAGGAGCTTCCCTATAATGAGATGGGCAAGCTGCTGCGCCGCGAGGTGAAGACGATACTTGCTGGATAGACCCGCCAGAGCGTCGGCAATCCCCCTCGCCCGCTGGGCGCATCGCCAACTTCGCTTGCTTGCCGATGAAACAAATTCAACAGCTATCGCGCATCTGGATGGAGCGACCTTACTGGGCGAGCGTGCCAGGCTGAACGGCTTTTCGATTCCTGCAAGACGATCGGCGGGCGGCAAGTGCCACCTGCTCGCGGCTCGCGACAGATGGATCGCGCTGAACCTCGCCCGCGATGATGACCGCGAATTGCTGCCCGCATTGTTTGGTGCGCGGATGTTTGACACCGACGACCTCGGCGAGATTGCTGAGCAGACTTATGCCTGCAACGCTCAGGCACTCGTCGCGCGCGGGCGCGAAATGGGGCTGGCGATTGCGGCAGTCGATGAACCGTGCGCTGGCGAAGCGATCACGCAGTTAGTTTCAACGGAACCAACGTCGCCGCCCTTGTCTGCGCCATTGGTGGTTGACCTGTCAGCGCTTTGGGCGGGACCGCTTTGCGCGCATCTGCTGCAACTCGCCGGTGCGCAGGTGGTGAAGGTCGAAAGCCCCACGCGTCTCGATGCCTTGCGTGAAGGCGATCCGGCGTTGTTCGTCCTGCTCAATGGCGGCAAGGACAGTGTGTCGGTTAATCTGGCGGACAATGCGTTTCGCGCGCTGATAGCCAAGGCCGACATCATTATCGAGGCCTCCCGCCCCCGTGCGCTGGCACAAATGGGTGTCGATGCCTGCGCGCTCGTCGGGGCCAAACCCGGCAAGGTGTGGATCACCATCACCGGACACGGGGCGAGCGGCGAGGCGGCAGACTGGATCGGCTTTGGCGATGATTGCGGGGTTGCCGGCGGGCTGTCCGCCGCTTTGCAACAAGCCAGCGGAGCGGTTGGATTTGTCGGCGATGCGATTGCCGATTCATTGACCGGCATCGCCGCAGCCCGCGCAGCATGGCAAGCTTGGTCTAGCGGAAAAGGCGGCAGGATCGGTGTGTCAATGAGCGGTGTAGCCGCGCGCGCACTGGCACAAGAGCGCGCGTTCGATGCCGAATTGCTGCGCACGGAACTTGCAGCATGGGGCGCAGCATCGGGGCGTTCATTTCCGCAGGTCGCCGAACGCTCACCCTATGCACCGGTCCACCTCCTCGGCGCTGATAATGGGCGTTGGCTGTCATGCTGATCCGCCGCGCCGAGGTTTGGCAGCATGGCATAGCTGATCTGCGGATTAGCAATGGCAGGATCGCGGCCATCGGCCAGCTAGAGCCTGAACCCGGCGAACCCATTATCAGGGCAAACGGCGGCGCGCTGCTTCCGGGTCTGCACGATCACCACATCCACCTTACCGCCAGCGCCGCACGTGCCGCATCGGTAGTGTGCGGGCCGCCACAAGTAACGTCGGCTGAGGATTTAGCATCGGTGCTTTCCGCACCTGGTGAAGTCTGGCTGCGCGGCATTCTCTATCACGAAAGCGTAATGGGGCTCCCCGATGCTGCCGCGCTTGACGAACTTGTCCCGCATCGGCCGGTGCGCATTCAACACCGGTCTGGGCGGATGTGGCTGC
>JANNZB010000041.1:0-5156 GCA_031410395.1 Novosphingobium sp. | reverse complement strand
AGCATTGCTTAGTATCGGCACAGGGTCAATGCGGCCTGGTGCGCCGCCATGGAGTTCGCAGTGGACGACAAGCTTGAAAATACCGACGATGATAATGGTAAGTCGCGCATCCGCCGCGCATTGATGATCGGCGGATTGTTGGTGGCGGGTACGGTTGGCATTTGGTTCTATCTGTCCGGCGGACGCTATGTCGAAACTGACAATGCGCAAATGCAGACCGGCAAAGTAATGGTCGCGTCAAACGTCAGTGGCAAGGTGATTTCGGTCGAAGTTCGCGACAATCAATTCGTGCACAAAGGCGATGTGCTGTTCCGCATCGATGGCGAAGGATTTCAGGCCGCCATGGCTGAAGCTCAGGCCGGTCTTGCCGGAGCCATCGCCGATATCGGATCGTTGCGCGCGGACATGGCAGCGTCCCAGGCGGAGATCGCCCGTGCCGAGGCGCAGTTAGCCTTCGCGTGCGGCGATGCAGGCCGCCAGCGCGCTTTGGCCAAAGAAGGAATTTCATCACAGTCACAGGTTGACGTGGCCGATCTCGCCGTCCGCAATGCCCAGGCTTCGATCGCTGCCTCTCGGGCCAAGGCTGCCTCAATTGCTGCCAAGCTCCCTGCTGGCGCGAGTCTGGCCCAGCCAGCCCCTCGCCGGGCCGCGGCGATGGTCGAGCGCGCGCAGCTGGCGCTGAACGATACTGTGGTGCGTGCACCGCAAGATGGCGTTGTAACCAAGGTCAGCCAGGTCCAGGTTGGTTCCTATGTCACCGGCGGCAAGCCGCTGTTTGTGCTTACTGGCACGCGATATTGGGTTGAGGCGAATTTCAAGGAAAATCAGTTGCGCTATATGCGGCTCGGCCAGCCGGTTACGGTGAAGATCGATGCCTTTCCCGATTTTGATATCAAGGGCCATGTTGAAAGTTTCAGTCCCGGCACCGGCAACAGCTTTTCGGTGCTCCCAGCCGAAAATGCGACCGGTAACTGGGTGAAAGTCACCCAGCGGCTGCCGGTTATCGTCTCGGTGGAAAGTCTGCCAAAGGACGTCCCCCTTCACGCCGGACTCAGCGTTGTGGTGACGGTCGATACCGGCCATCAGCGCAAACTGCTTGGCGCAGACACGCCGCCCACCTCACCGCAAACGTCACCGCGCGCTGCGGCAGTGGCGCAGCATTGAACCTGACATGAAGCGCGCAACCGCTCCGATCATCATGCTGGCCCTGCTGGGCGGATGCAAAACGGTTGGGCCCGATTTTCAGCGCCCCGCCCCGCCCTCGGCAAGCGCCTATGCTGCCCCTAACTACTCTGCTCGCGGGCCGGTTCCTGCACTTGGTGAAGGCCCGCAGGGACAATGGTGGCAAGAATTTGGCTCGCCCGAGATCGACACGCTCGTCACCCGCGCGCTGGCGGGCAACCAGAACCTTGCCGCCAGCATCGCCACGCTGGATAAGGCGCACGAGCAGGTCAAGGCGGCAAATGGGCGCTTGCAACCGCAGGTCAACGCCAACGGCAATGTCGAACACCAAAAGGTCAATCTGTCCGCCTTCGGGTTCGATCCCAGCGCTTTTGGCGTAAACCTTGGCAACCCCGAATTCACGCTTTTCTCGGTCGGCGGCGGAGTGAGCTATGACCTCGATCTGTTCGGCGGCGGCCACCGCGCGGTTGAGCAAGCTGCGGCAGATGCCGAAGCGCAATTGCATGAAACAGAGGCCGCGCATCTGACCATCGCTGGTCGCGTAGTCCTCCAGGCTCTTCTGATCGCCGCGCTTAATGACCGGATCGCCGCGCAGCAGGCGCTGGTCGGCGAAGATCAACGCAATGTCACCATGACCGAGCGCAAGCGCGCAGGCGGCACCGGCACTCTGGTCGAAGTGCTCACCGCGCAGCAACAAATGGCTTCGGACAAGGCGGGGCTACCGCAGTTGGATCAGCAGCGCACCGAAGCGCGTGATCTGCTTGCGGTGCTGCTCGGCGTTACCCCGGGCGAGCTTGGCGCGACCAATCTCTCGCTCGGCGCGCTGGCGCTATCGGCGCAGGTGCCGGTGACGCTGGCATCCGAACTAGTCCACAAACGGCCCGATATTCTTGCGACAGAATCGCGGCTTCACGCGGCGACTGCGGCGATTGGCGTAGCGCAGGCAAAGCTCTATCCTAGCGTCACGCTCGGTGCCTCATTCGCGCAGATGGCGCGGCATCCAGAGGATATTTTCAACTGGTCCTCGAACAGTTTTAATCTGCTTGGCGGGCTAACCGCGCCGATCTTCCACGGCGGAACTCTCACAGCGCAAAAGCGTGCCGCCGAAGCTGATGCCCGTGCCAGCGCCGCGCGCTACCGGCAGGCGGTGCTCGAAGCGTTTGGTCAAGTTTCCGACCTGCTTTCCGCGCTGGAAAACGATTCGCGCTCGCTCGCTCTGCAGTATGAGGCGGCGGGCGTCGCTGAAAAATCACTCAACTTATCGCGGCGCAGTTTCAATGTCGGCAACACCGGCATCCTGCAGGTTATCGAGGCTAACCGCGGGGTGGAGCGCACAAAGATCGCGCTGGTTGACGCCCGCGCGCGGCAGTTCGTCAACATCGCGCGGCTCTATGTGGCGACGGCAGGGGGTTGGACCACGCCGCCGGCACCATAATCCTGCCGAGGATCAAATCCCCATGCACATATACTTCAGTTCCATATAATCATCGAGCCCGTGACGCGATCCTTCGCGGCCAAGGCCTGACATCTTCACCCCGCCAAACGGGGCAACTTCGGTCGAGATGATCCCGGTATTAATGCCAACGATCCCGGATTCGAGCGCCTCTGCCACGCGCCATACCCGGCCAAGATCGCGGGCGTAAAAATAGGCAGCGAGACCAAATTCGGAATCGTTGGCGAGTGCTATCGCCTCAGCCTCGTCGATGAAGCGGATCACGCCCGCGAGCGGCCCGAAGGTTTCCTCGCGCGCCAGCTTCATATCGGACTTTACATTAGCAACCACGGTGGGCTCATAAAACGTCCCACCCAGTGCGTGGCGCTTTCCGCCCGCGAGCAGAGTTGCGCCACCAGCAAGCGCATCTGCCAGATGCTCCTCGGTCTTCTCAACCGCTGCCATATCGATCAGCGGGCCAACCATGGTGCCGGCGTCCATGCCATAGCCGATGGGCAGGGCCGCGGCCTTGGTGGCGAGCTTGGCGACGAATTCATCGTAAACCGTATCCTGAACGTAAAACCGGTTGGTGCACACGCAGGTCTGCCCGCAATTGCGGAATTTGGAAATAATCGCACCTTCGACCGCGGCATCGATATCGGCATCGTCAAACACGATAAACGGCGCGTTGCCGCCCAATTCCATCGAAGCCTTCTTCACCGTTTCGGCGCATTCGCGCAGCAATTGAATGCCTATTTCGGTCGATCCGGTAAAGGTGATCTTGCGCACTTTGGGGCTGCTGGTGAGCGTGCCGCCGATGGCCCGCGCGGAGCCAGTGACGACGTTGAACACGCCGGCGGGAACGCCAGCCTCCTCGGCCAGCGCCGCCAGCGCCAGTGCCGAATAGGGGGTTGCCGATGCAGGCTTGAGCACCATCGTGCAGCCCGCAGCCAGCGCCGGGCCGAGCTTGCGCCCGATCATCGCGCTGGGGAAATTCCAAGGAGTGATTGCCGCGACAACGCCGATACCTTGCTTGATCGTCACCACCCGGCGATTGGCGGCGAATGTAGGCACCACCTCGCCATAGGCACGCTTGCCCTCTTCCGCGAACCATTCGATGAAGCTGGCGGAATAGGCGATTTCGCCCTTGGCTTCGGCGAATGGCTTGCCCTGTTCGCAGCTGAGCAGTTCGCCCAAGTCGTCCTGATTTGCCATCATCAGATCGAAGAAGTGCCGCATGATCTTTGCGCGTTCGCTCGCGAGCATAGAGCGCCAGGCTGGAAGCGCAGCTTCGGCGGCATCAATCGCCCGCGCGGTTTCAGCCGCACCCATATTCGGCACCGTGCCGATCACTGTGCCCTTGCCCGGATCGTTGACGTTGATCGTGCCGCCACCATCGGCATCGCACCATTTGCCGCCAATATAGCACTGCTGTTTCAGAAACCGGGTGTAGCTCATATTATCCTCGTGCAATTAGTCATACAAATAGAAGCGGCCGCCAATGGACGAAAAAGTGTTTGTCGTCCAGTTTTGTCAGCGCATGATGGGTGCGGTGAGGGCCCGAAGTGGAGAGACTAGTTGGCAGATAGACTTCAATCGCTCGCAGACAAGGCGGAAATTGCTGACCTCGTCCACACGTATGCACTCAATATCCGAAACCGACAGCCAGAGGCGAACGCGAAACTGTTCACGCTCGATGCCAGCTTTGAAGTGCGCGAGGCCGATCCGATGCGGGGGGATTGCCTGAAGATGATGCGGCGCTCTGAAGGCGTTGATGACATCATCGCATCGGTAAGCGCGTCAACCACAACCCACCGCGTGTTCCCGGCGATCCACAACCTGATTGTGACGCTCGACGGTGACAGCGCGAGCGCGACTTCGCTTATGATCTCAACGGTGTTTCCGGGGCGCGGTGAGACGCTGGGGGAATATGAGGACGATTTCCGGCGGGAGAGTGGGACATGGCGGTTTTCCGCGCGTTGTTATACGATTTATCGGGACGATTAGGGCAACTCACTCACCACCTCAGTCGTCCGGAAATACCGCGTCTTCGCCCGATCAAACAACTCGTGCTCATCGGCAAACACATCGGCGGGCAACCTTCCCTTGCTTACCATCCAGATCAGCCCTTCTGCGGCCTTGGGGTCGTCGTACCATAGCTCGGTGATGACATCGAATTCGGGCTCGTGGATCTCTTTGGTATCAAGCTGCGGCATGGGATCGAGATAGCGGCGGGCGTAGTAGCACATCCCCGGCTGGGTATATTT
The DNA here is from genome assembly GCA_031410395.1 of Novosphingobium sp. Taxonomy (GTDB): domain Bacteria; phylum Pseudomonadota; class Alphaproteobacteria; order Sphingomonadales; family Sphingomonadaceae; genus Novosphingobium. Next base: position 275 of record JANNZB010000041.1, on the reverse strand, counting down.
TCCCGCCACCTTGGTGTGGGTGTTCTCGTAATAATCCCGGAATTCAGCGACACTCATGCCGGGGCGGCGTTTTAGGCCGATGATGATTTTGGTGATTTGGTTTGTCATGTTTGGCTCCGCTCGCCCCTGCCCCTGTCCTAAAAACTCGTCATGCTGAACTCGTTTCAGCATCCATTTGGCGTTTGGCTCGGATCAAGCGTTGAATCACCAGGTGTTGAGGTCTGCTTGCTATCTCATAGCGCCAGACCTGAACCACGATGGACCCTGAAACGAGT
>JANNZB010000040.1:0-2017 GCA_031410395.1 Novosphingobium sp. | reverse complement strand
ACGTGGTGCTCATCATGCCCCTGAGTCTTGAACAGGGCAGAGCCATCATCGCTCGGCACGGCCTCAAGGCCCCAGACATCTGTGTAATAAGCCGCCTCTTCCGCCAGATTGGTGGTGCCGTAACCGACATATCGAATATCTGTAACTCGGCTCATGCCGCTCTATCCTTGTAAAGCCGTGGCACAAGCTAGCCCGACCGAATTTTCAAACCTTTTGCCGGTCGCGCAGCCCATGCGCCGCTCGCCCTCTGGCGGTATGCCATTAGCAGATCGCCATTTTCGTGCTGACGATAAATTGGCAACGATCACATCGACGTTATCGATAGCTGGCGGGAATGCATGGGGTGACGGCTTGATTGGCGCTATCGATACGGCAGGGCTGACCGCGGTATCGATAGCGGCAATCGAGCCGAATCGTTTTGTCAAAGTGGCCGCAGCAAACTATCCAAAATCAACACGCGGGCCGGAATGGGTTCGGCTAAATTGATCGGGCGACAATGACCCAACAGAAACAGCCCGGGTTCATAACCGGCATTGCGCTGCTGTTCCCAATTGCTCTGTCGGTCATGGCCGCTTTTCGTAGCGCCGATTGCGCCCAAGATTGGCGAGGCCATCGGCCCAACCGGACTTTATTCGCCTGATGCTCTTGGCTGGTATATTGGCTGGATCATTACAGTGCCAGCACTTTACGTTGCGCTGTTCTCGATCCCCGCTGGCTGGCTTGGTGACCGCGTCGGTCGTCGCCGCATGCTTATCTGGGCGATGGCGGTCTATTCGGCGGTCGGCGCGCTGCCCTATTTTCTCGATGATCTGAAACTGATCCTGTGGAGCCGGGTCTTGGCAGGCATTGTCGAGGCTGCGCTGATGACGCTTTCGACCACATTGATCGGCGACTTTTTCACCGGCGAAAGCCGCAACCGCTGGCTTGCCGCGCAGACCGGCCTTGCCTCGACAATGGCGATTTTTTGCATTGTGGTGGAGGGATACATTGGCCGCAACGATTGGCATAATGTGTTCCTGCTCTACCTGTTGCCGCTGGTGTTTCTGGCGCTAGTGTTGGCTTTCACCTGGGAGCCGGAAGAGTCTGAACAACTTGCAAGCAAGGCCAATCACGGCAAATGGCGTGATTTACCCTGGGGCCTGATGGTCACCATGTGCATGATCCCCCTGTTCGGATCGATAATGTTCTACACTGTGCAGATCAAGCTTCCCGATGCGCTGAAAGTGCTGAATGTTGTGCTGGCCGATGGCACATACGATTCAGCGCGAGGGGAATGCTAACGGCGGGGGCGAGCATTTTCGTGCCCATCGGACCCTGTGTTTCAGGTACTTCTCGCCGCGATTGAGATGTTCGTTCTCGAATTCGCACTGATGGCTCTGGGCTTTGAACTGATGGCCTCGATCAAGGACCACTGGGCCTTCACTTTCGCAGCCGGGCTGGACCAGATCAAATCGGGCATGCTGTTACCCACGCTGCTGACCTGGGCCGTGAGTAACTTGCCTTTCGAACTTCGTGGGCGCGGCGCCGGGATCTGGACTGCGACCTTTGCGCTTGGGCAGTTCGTTTGCGATAATGCCGCGATCCCAATGATTACGGTGCATAGAGGAAGCATCTTGTCGACCATTGGCGTGCTTGGCTGGGCCTGTGCAGCGGCGGCGCTGGTGGCGCTGGCGATGAAATTCGTGGCCCCTAGGCCGTCACATGGCTGACCGCCTTAAGGGCAAGATCGCCGTCGTAACCGGCACTGCGAATGGGATTGGGCGGGGCTGCGCGGAGAAATTCGCGGCGGAGGGCGCGATGGTGATCGGCATTGATCGCGCCGATTGCGATCTGCTCGATGAGGCCGCAGTGGCTGCGTTTTTCGCCAAAATCGGCACCGACCATGGCCGCATCGACGTGCTGGTCAATGCAGCAGCCTTTGCTGTGTTTGGCTGGATTGATACCCTGACATATGCGGATTGGCAGGCAACCCTGCGCGGTGAACTCGACATTGTTTTCCTCGCCGCGCAGGCCGCCT
>JANNZB010000039.1:0-2941 GCA_031410395.1 Novosphingobium sp. | reverse complement strand
GCATGCTGGTCACCTATTCCTCGGGCACCACCGGCAAACTCTCGTTTGTGCCGCGCAGTTATGACGAGCTGGGGCCGTGGAAGTTCCATTTCTATTCGGTCAACCGCGCCTGTTCGGGCATCGATCACTGGCAGGAAAAGCTGCCAACCTTCTCGCCGATGTATCGCGGCGGCTATCAAACGATGATGAAGATGATGTCACTGTTCAACGTCGAAATGGCGGGCGGCGAGGACCACTATCACACCATGTATGATAGCCATATTCCCGCCGATCTGATGGCGCTGTCGGGCCGCTTGCAGGCGGCTGAAGATAAAGGCGAAGTTGCCAGCCTTGGCCTCGATCCCGCGCTGCTCATCCAGCGCCAGCAAATGATGGAGCAGGGCCGCCGCCGCGAGGCGGATATGGAACAGTGGTTCGGCAAACTGATCCGCGATTTCAAAGGCCAGAAGGTCAAGATCGGCGGCACATTCTCAGACCTTTACCGCGTCGCCAAGGCCGGACTGGAAAAGGGAATGGTCTGTGAATTCGATCCCAGTTCGGTGCTCCTCGGCGGCGGCGGCATGAAGGGTTACAAGGGTGCACCCGCCGATTGGGAAGACCAGATCAAAAGCTTTTTCGGGGTGAGCAAGCTCGGCAACCAATATGGCTTTTCCGAATGCATCGGAAATGCCCCGCTGTGCGACGCCGGCTACTTCCACTTCCTGCCCTACACCGTGCCACTGCTGATGGACGGCGAGGGCCGCGCCCTGCCGCGCGAAGGCGTGCAAAAGGGCCGCCTGGTTCTCGTCGATCCGATCCCGACAAGCTATTGGGGCGGGTTTACCTCAGGCGACGAAGTCGAAATGCACTGGGACGAAAACTGCGACTGCGGCTGGGGCGGACCAAGGGCGTCAAAGACCATCCGACGCTTTGCCGAGAACGAAGGCGGCGATGACAAGATCACCTGTGCGGGGTCTCAGGCGGCTTACAACGAGTTCATGGAATTCGTGCAAGGGGTCGGGTGATGGGTGTTATACTGGAAATCCCGATCATCGCGCGCGGCCGCCTGATCATGCCCAGCGAGGGCGATTGCTTTGACTATGCCGGGCGCGGCGGGGCAGGGTTTCGGCAGGCGGACCCGCACAAGCATGTCCATGACATCGTGCTGGGTGATACGTCAAAGCTGCGCGATCTGCATGATACGCCGATGGCGGAGATTATCGATCTGCTCTCCGCGCTGGGCGATCGGCTCAAACTTGATGACAACGCGCTGTTGCAACAAAGCTTTGAACTGGCGCTGATCGCGGGCGGGCTGGAAGAACCGATCCTGCGCGGAGTTTATGATGCCCTGCCGCATATGTTTGGGCGGGCTGCCATGATCGCCATGGTCGATAAAACCATTGGCATTGATTACCTCGATGGCTGGGTGGCGAGTGCTGGCCGGTTCGAATCTGCCCGCATCCGCGCGGTCGGCACGCGGCAGTTGCATATCACCGCAGGCAATGTCCCGGTGGTCGCGGCGATGACTGTGGCGCGTGCGGGCCTCACCAAATCTGACTTGCTGATCAAATCCCCGTCGAACGATCCGCTCACCGCCAATGCCATTGCCCGCACGCTGATCGAACTTGCGCCCGATCATGCGGTGACCAAGCACATCGCGGTCGCATACTGGAAGGGCGGGGACGAATTTATGGACAGCCAGATCATTCGCACCAGCCGCATCGACAAGATCACGGCCTGGGGCGGGATGAGCTCGGTCAAGCACATCCAGAAATTCCTTACGCCCGGCATCGATCTTACCGCGCTCAATCCCAAATATTCGATGTCGATGATCGGGCGCGAAACGTTCGCCAGTGAGGCGGCGATGGATGAAGCGGCGGTGGGCCTTGCCACCATCGTCGGATTCTACAACCAGACCGCCTGCGCCAACACGCGGATTGTCTATGTTGAAAGCGGGACGGACGAGGATGAGATCGAACGCGTGATCGAACTTGGCCGCAAGATGGTACGCGCCTTTGATCTGATTCCGCCGCTGCTCTCAACGCCGGTCACACAGCGCAACCGTGAGCTTGAGTCCGAAATGGAGGCTGTCGCGCTCGACGATGATTTCTATCACGTGGATGGTGATACTTTGAACGGCGGTTTCGTGGTTTCGAAGTTCAATGACCGCGTCGATTTTTACGACAAGCTGAGCAACCGCGTGGTGAATTTCGTTCCGGTGGATAACCTGCTCGATGTAGTCAAGTGGTGTGATGACACCACGCAGACCGTGGGCATCTATCCCGAAAACCGCCGTGATGAGCTGATTGACGCTTTCGCACTTGCAGGCGTGCAGCGACTGGTGCCGCTTTCGGGCGGCGATCCGATGACGGTCTATGCCGGAATGCATCACATGCCGCCGGGCAGCCCGCACGATGGGATCGAACCAATGCGGCGTTCGGTTCGATGGGTGATCGATATGCGCCCGGCAGAGAGCCAAGCGGCCCAGCCTTTCGCGGCCCAGCCTTTCGCGGCCCAGTCTATAGCGACGGAATAGCTGTGGGATCGGCAACTTTCGTCCTGATCCACGGCGGCGGGCATGGCGGCTGGTGCTGGCAGCCGGTTGCTGACCTGCTGCGCGCCGAGGGACACAAGGTTCACGCGCCGACGCTGACGGGTCTCGCCGAACGCGCGGGCGAAATGCCGGTTGATATCGGCCTGGAAACCCACGTGGCGGAGGTGGCGGCCCTGCTCGAAGCTCTGGCTCCCGCTCCGGTGGTGCTTGTCGGGCATTCCTACGGCGGCATGGTGATCTGCGGCGCGGCTGACCGCGCAGCGGGGCGGGTGGCACGGCTGGTGTTCCTTGATGCCGCAATTGCCGAGCAAGGTGAGGCACTAATCGATATTTCCCCTGCGCTTTCGGTGTTGGCCGAAGATGTGGTGGAGGTGGATGGCGTTCTCTTTGGGCTGTGGCCCGATGAGC
>JANNZB010000038.1:0-2334 GCA_031410395.1 Novosphingobium sp. | reverse complement strand
GCGGTTCGGCTTCATGCCCGCGCCCGGCCCAATCGCTGCCCATTTGGTCGGGGTCAGCGGAATAGGCATCGAACAATCCGGCGGTGACCACCCGCGCGCGCTCGGCCGTGGCGAGCTGATCGGAGTGGTAATAGAGCTTTTCGTAGAGGAATTGCTTCAGTTGGCGCTCTTGTGCGGCGACTTCGGGCGAGAATGCGGCACTATCGCGGCGTGATTGGCGCACGTCATCGGGGCTGATAAAACCACTAGCGCGGGTGCGCGTTTCGTCAATCAAGTCGTTGACCATCCAGCCGATTTGGCTGCGCACCAGCTCACGAAGCTGGCGATCACTGCTCGCGAACGGATAACGGCGCTGCACTTCGGCCCAACGATCCGAAACGAAATCGAGGGTGAGCAAATCGTCCAGATCGATAAAACCAGCGCGCAGGCCATCGTCAATATCGTGGTTGTCATAGGCGATGTCATCAGCCAGCGAAGCGACCTGGGCTTCGAGCGACGACCACTGCAGAAGGTCGAGCGGATAGGCCGCGTCCAGCTCACTAAGTGCCCAATTAGGTTCAGAAATCGGCCCGTTGTGCTTGGCCAGACCTTCGAGCAATTCCCAGCTCAAGTTCAGCCCATCATGCTCGCAATAGGGGCTTTCGAGCCGCATCAGCGTGCGCAGGCAGTGGGCATTGTGGTCGAACCCGCCATAGGGCGTCATCGCCGCATCAAGCGCCGCCTCACCCGCGTGGCCGAACGGCGGATGGCCAATGTCATGCGCCAGGCACAGCGCCTCGGTCAGGTCTTCATCGAGCCCCAGCGCGCGGGCAATCGTCCGGCCAATCTGTGCAACTTCAAGGCTATGCGTCAGCCGGACGCGATAATGATCGCCATCCGGCGCGATGAAAACCTGCGTTTTGGAGCGCAGGCGGCGAAAGGCGATCGAGTGGATAATCCGGTCCCGGTCGCGCTGAAACGGGCCGCGCGGACCTCTCGTCAGCTCCTCACTCACGGCAAATTCGCGTCCCCGGCTGCGGGCTGGATCACTGGCATAGGGGGTTCGAGCGGTATCAGTCAGGGTCTTAACCCCCCAGAATCCACGCCGCCGCCGCCTCGGCATGGATGCGGGTGCAATCATAGATCGGCAGCACGTTGGCATCAACATCGACGACCATTTCCAGCTCTGTGCAGCCCAGAACGACCGCTTCTGCGTCCTCCTGAAAAAAGTTGGTCAGCATGGTTTTCAATTCGCGCTCGGACTGGCGGCTGGCCTTGCCCAGCACCAGCTCATCATAAATGATCCGGTCGAGCGCATCGACATATTCCATCTTCGGCGGCAGCAACTCGATATCGCGGGCGATCAGTTTCTGGCGGTAGAAGTTTTCGACCATGACGTTGCGCGTGCCGATCAGCGCCACTTTCTTGCGGCCATCGGCGGCCACCCGCTCGGCTACGCATTCAGCGATGTGGATTACCGGCACCTGCACCGAGGCTGCTACACGGTCGTAAACCTTGTGCATCGAATTTGCCCCGATAATCAGCGCAGTAGCTCCCGCCGCTTCGAGCCGCTTGGCACTTTCTGACAGCACTTCAGCCGCGTGATCCCAGCCGGCATTGTCCGAAATTCGTTCGAGTCCGGAAAAATCGAGACTCTCGATCAACAACGGTGCCGAGGCGCGCGGACCTGCGCTCGCCTGGACGAGATGATTGAGATGTTCGTAATAGGTGCGGGTCGAAAGCCAGGACATGCCGCCGATCAGGCCGAGTTTGCGCAAAGCCTAATACTCCGTTGGGCTGCTATGTGTTGCGCGCCTTACGCGGGGGCGGCGGGCGCGTCCATAGTTTGCTTCCCCGCGCAGGCGGGGATCTCAGGCCTCAGCACACAACCGCATGAGACACCCGCCTTCGCGGCGAACAGGCGTTCAGCGAATGAACCCGGTCTTGCACAACCCGGCTGAACTTAGGGTCACTTCAACAGCATCAGCATCGCCATTCTGGCGTAGCGCGGTGATAAATTCGCTGATCGAATGGCGCGGCGCGCGGTTGACCTTCTGCAACGAGCGCAACTGCTTGATTGTCAGCTTCTGCGCCATCCGATGCGCCATGCAGCCTGCCAGCTGATCAGACAGCCCGCCCTCAACCAGCGCAGATTTGACGCGGCTTTCCTTGATGTTCTGGACACAGCCCGTGGAGGCAAGCAGGGCCACGAGGACAAGCGCGCGGTGCATCGATGCGCCCCCCATCAATGCGCCAGCGCCTTAATGATATCCTCCACCATCTTCTTGGCATCGGCGAGCAGCATCATCGTCTGGTCCATATAGAACACTTCGTTATCGACGCCGGCATAGCCCA
>JANNZB010000037.1:0-1730 GCA_031410395.1 Novosphingobium sp. | reverse complement strand
AACCCGGTCGCACCCGTCACCGCAAGCGTCACAGCAGCACCATCTGATCGCGGTGCACCACCGCAGATCGCGGCGCATAACCCAGCAGGTCAGCATGATCGCGGCTGTGGCGGCCCATAATTAGCGCACATTCGGCAGCGTCATATTCAGCGAGCCCGTTCGCCAGCGTGCGTCCATCGACGTCACGAATCGCCACAGCGTCGCCGCGCTGAAACAGGCCCTCAACCGCGGAAATTCCGGCTGCCAGCAAACTGCTGCCCCGCGCCAGCGCCGCCGATGCACCCACGTCAACCTCGATCACGCCCTTGAGCCGAAGCCGACCGCCCAGCCACGCCTTGCGCGCTGCCGCTTTGCGCCCCGGCAGAAACAGCGTGCCGATGCCCTCGCCCGTCACCCGCGCGATGGGCGACATTGGCGTACCGTTGGCGATAACCAGTGCGATCCCCGCACGCTCGGCGATTTCGGCGGCTTGCAGCTTCGAAGTCATCCCGCCCGATCCAAGCCCCGATGCTGATCCGCCATCCGCCATCGCATGAATTGCCGCGCTCACGCCCTGCACCAGCGGCAGCAGTTTCGCGCCAGCGTCTTTGGGATTGCGGTCAAAAAGCCCATCAACGTCGGACAGTAGCAGAACCGCGCTGGCATTCGCCGCCTGCGCCACCCGCGCCGCCAGCCGGTCATTGTCGCCAAAGCGAATTTCCTGGGTCGCCACCGAATCATTCTCGTTGACCACCGGCACCGCGCCCGCATCGAGCAGGCGGGTCAGCGTGGCGGTGGCGTTGAGATAGCGCCGCCGGTCTTCCAGATCTTCAAGCGTCAGCAGCAATTGTGCCGCCGTTATCCCATGTCGCCCGAGCAGATCAGCCCACAGCCCTGAAAGCGCAATCTGGCCGACTGCGGCGCAGGCTTGCGCATCGGCCAAGCTGCCACGCCCGCCCCTGTCGAGCCCCAGCCGCTTTGCGCCCAATGCGATTGCGCCCGATGAAACAACAATTACTTCCTGCCCGCGCGCCTGTGCTGTGGCAATTTCCGCCACCAGCGCTTCAATCCAGGCAGTGCGCAGGCCATCAGGGCCGACAAGCAGCGACGAGCCCACCTTGATAACCAGGCGCGGGCATTTGCTTTTGTCAGCAAGATCAGAGAAGTCGGCAATGGTCACGGGGGCAGCGATAGCGAGTGGCTGCGCTGTCGCAAGTTTTTTGGTTCGCGCAGAGGCGCGGCGGTGTAGCTCTTTTGGCGAAGCCTGCTTTAATCTGGACCTTTTCCGAAAACAGATAAGTTCAAGAGATCCATGACATAGCATCCAGATGCAATAACTCTGCGCCTCTGTGCCTCTGCGCCAACCAATACTATTTGCTACTTCGCCTTCGGCGGAAGTCGTTCTGAACCCGCTTCAAATCGGCGACCAGGGCTTCTCTTCAAGCTCTTCCTGCTCACCTGAGGGGCGTTCGGTAATGGTTGCAGCGGGCAGGTAGCTGGTGACCGCATCGAGCAATGCATCAATCCCTGCTCCGGTGGCACCCGAGATCGGGAAGACCTGTTCCGCCCCAGCCGCAAGCAGTTCCTTGCTGAAGGCGGCGACCAGTTCGGCGTCAATCAGATCAATCTTGTTCAGCACCACCAGACGCGGCTTTTCCTCAAGCCCGCCATCGTAAGCCTCAAGCTCATCTTCAACGATGTGCATCGCTTCAACCGGATCAGTCCCATGCGCGTCGATCAGGTGGATCAGC
>JANNZB010000036.1:0-1527 GCA_031410395.1 Novosphingobium sp. | reverse complement strand
GATAGCTCTTCTGAGCCTTGTTGACGGCGAACGTCAGTGGTTTATGGCAAACGTCGGCCTCGACGGTGTAACCTAGACGCCGCGGGACGTTTCATTCTGCGCGCACACAATCACTAACGATGAGGTGATGGTTGTTAACGACGCGGAAAGAGACCCGCGTTTTGTGACAAATCCTCTGGTTATCGGCGAGCCCCACATCCGCTTCTACGCGGGCGCCCCTATTATTTTGACGGGCGGTCAGCGGATAGGCGCCGTGTGCATCATAGGCCGCTCACCGCGAACAATCGACGAAAAACAGAAACAGGCGCTGATCCACTTAGCAGCTGCCGCCGCTGCCGCGCTCGAAATGCGGCAGCGTAGTCAAGGCCATCTTGTCGCGTCAGAGACGATTTTAGAGCGATACAACAACCTCTATAAATCAACACCGGCGATGCTCCATTCAATCGATTCGGAGGGGCGCTTTCTTGCGGTCAGTGACACCTGGCTCACGGCTATGGGCTACGTCAGCGGTGAAGTCATCGGCCGTTTGGCCACCGATTTCATGCCACCAGATTCTGCTAAACATGTACGTGCGGCAATCCGCGAATTCTTTCGGGCCGCACAACCCGTTGAGACTGAGTATCAGATGCTGCGTAAAGATGGCGGCGTCATAGACGTATCAGTCTCGGCGGTGGTCGAGCGCGAAGAGCGCACCGGGATCCAGCGTTCCCTTGCCGTCGTGCACGACATTACGGCCAGAAAGATCATCAAACAGCAACTGCGCGAAAGTCGCGATAGGCTGCAAAGCATCATTGACGGAACCAATGTAGCGACATGGGAATGGAACGTACAAAGCAACGAGCTGCGCGTCGATAATCGCTGGGCGGAGATGATTGGCTATTCCCTGGACGAGATTGCGCCGCTTTCGCTTGCATCGTGGAGCGACCGCGCTCACCCGGATGACCTTGCGCGCGCGCTTTCGATCCTCGAGCGCCATTTCTCGGGCGAGATAGACCGTTATGATTGCGAGGTTCGTTTGCGCCATAAAGATGGTCACTGGGTCTCGGTCCATGAGCGCGGACGCGTCGCTTCGTGGACCAGCGATGGTAAGCCGCTTTGGATGATGGGCACCCACGCCGATATGTCAGACCGCGTTCAAAAAGAGCTCGCGTTACGCGAAGCGAAGCTCATGCTGGACCGAACCGGACAGATAGCAAACGTCGGAGGGTGGACTATTGACCTCCCGAGCGGCGACCTCCATTGGTCAGATGAGACCTGTCGCCTACTCGATCTCACTCCTGGGACTAGCAGCTCTCTTGAGGAGGCGCTCAGCGCGTATGCGCCACAGTCGCGCGCCGTAATTACTGCCGCCCTCGAAGCTGCAAAAATGGATGGCACGCCGTGGGATCTCGAAGTCGGGATGGTGACTTTCGGTGGCCGCCACATTTGGGTTCGCGTGTCGGGAATGCCAGAATTTGAAGGCGGTCGTCCTGTCCGACTGGTTGGCGCCGTGCAGGACATCACACGACGGTATGAGGCTGAGCAAGC
>JANNZB010000035.1:0-2576 GCA_031410395.1 Novosphingobium sp. | reverse complement strand
GCTTTTAGCTCGGAGATGACGCGGCCCATGTCTTTCATGCCCAATGCGCCAAGCTCGACCTTGATCGACGCAATCGCCGCGTTTACCTCATCCTCGCCCATCAGCGCGGGCATGAACGATTCGATCACAGCCAGTTCGGCGCTTTCGGCATCGGCAAGTTCCTGCCGATCACCTTTGACGTAAAGGTCAATCGATTCGCGGCGCTGCTTGGCCATTTTCTGCAGGACATCGACCACCAGCAAATCGTCTTCCGGCACCGCTGCGGCAGTGCGAAGTTCAATATCCTTGTCCTTGAGCTTGGCAAGGATCAGGCGGACGGCGGCGAGACGCGGCTTGTCCCCCGCTTTCATCGCGGTGATTTGCGCGGCCTTTATCGAATCGCGGAGCATTTGGAGTGTGTTCCTGTGGTTTAGTGCCCCCATCTGGGGAAAGCTGCATTCTAGCGACAGTTCTTAGGTTGACGCAATGCAGCATGGCGTATAGCCACCATATCTTAGCACCTATCGCTGGAACACTGAACCGGAGCGCCCCTTCATGGCCGACGCCGCCTCTTCGCACGCACGCGCTCCGTCGGGAGCAACTGGCGCGCTCGTTTTGGCCGATGGAACCGTGCTGTGGGGCAGGGGGCTCGGCGCTGTGGGGCAGGCTGTGGGCGAGGTGTGCTTCAACACTTCGATGACCGGTTATCAGGAGATCATGACCGATCCGAGCTACGCCGCACAAATCGTCACCTTCACCTTTCCGCACATCGGCAATGTCGGCGTGAATGATGAAGACCTTGAGGCCAAGGTTGACGGCGCGCTGGGCTGCGTGGTGCGCGAAGACGTGACCGCGCCATCAAATTTCCGCGCGCAGGGCAGCTTTGGCGAATGGCTTGCGGGCAAGGGCAAGATCGGCATTTCGGGCATAGATACCCGCGCCTTGACGCGGCGCATCAGGATGACTGGCGCGCCGAATGCGGTGATTGTGCATAATCCTGCTGGCAAATTTGATATTCGCGCGCTGGTAAAGCGTGCGGGAGAATGGCCGGGCCTTGAGGGCATGGACCTGGCGCGGCTGGTATCACGCAGCGCAAATGAAAGCTGGGAAGGCGGCATCTGGACTTTGGGCGAGGGTTATGCTCGAAGCGCCCGCGATGAGCGCCCGCACGTTGTCGCGATCGATTATGGCGCGAAAGACAACATCTTCCGCAATCTGGTGAAAGCCGGCGCGCGGGTGACCGTGGTGCCAGCGCAGACCTCGCTCGATGAAATTCTGGCGCTCGAACCCACAGGCGTGTTCCTGTCTAACGGCCCCGGCGATCCGGCGGCAACCGGCGTTTATGCCGTGCCAGTAATCAAAGCCCTGCTAGGCCACGATGTGCCGATATTCGGCATCTGCCTCGGCCACCAGATGCTCGGGCTGGCAGCGGGCGCGACAACCATCAAAATGCAACAAGGCCACCGCGGCGCAAACCACCCGGTAAAGCGGCTGGAAAGCGGTGTCGTGGAAATTACCTCGATGAACCACGGCTTTGTGGTAGATGGGGCGAGCCTGCCGGATGGCGTGGAGGAAACGCATGTCTCGCTGTTCGATGGTTCGAATTGCGGGATTGCGATGAAGGGCAAGCGCGCGTTTGGGGTGCAGTATCATCCTGAGGCGAGCCCGGGGCCGATGGATAGTTTCTATTTGTTTGAGCGGTTTGTGGGGATGTTGAAATGAACGGTGCAGACCTAGAATCCCACATCCTCGCCCACTACGCCTCCGGCCACGGCAAGGAGCTGTCCATCACCACCCGCTGGTATCCCCATGCCGAGCTGATCATGATCATCGATGACAAGATGGCTGTCGCGGCGCGGAAATTTGGGCGCAAGGTGGCGCGGGGGACGCGCGGGGCGGCGACGACTTTTGTCGATATGATGATCGAGAAGGGGGCGTGGTCAAGCCAGACCAACGATTTCGGCGGCACCATGCACCAGTTCCAGTCGGACGTTTACCCGCGCGTTCTGGCGGATTTCAACACCAACAGTCCCATCGTTCAGGCCGCCGCTGCGGGCGGTGAAACCTATTGGGCGGACACTTTCGCCGCACTGATTGACGGATAAGCAATGCCAAAACGTAGTGACATATCCAAGATCCTCGTCATTGGCGCTGGACCGATCATCATCGGGCAGGCCTGCGAGTTCGACTATTCGGGCACCCAGGCGATCAAGGCGCTGCGCGAGGAGGGTTACCGCGTCGTGCTGGTCAACTCCAACCCGGCGACGATCATGACCGATCCGGACATGGCGGATGCAACTTATATCGAGCCGATCACCCCCGAAGTCGTCGCGGCGATCAACGAGAAGGAACGGCCTGACGCGGTGCTGCCGACGATGGGCGGGCAGACCGCGCTCTACACCGCGCTCGCGCTGTTCAACGACGGCACGCTGGCCAAGTACGGCTGCATCATGATCGGCGCCGATGCCGAGGCGATCGACAAGGCGGAGGATCGCCAGAAGTTCCGCCTCGCGATGGACCGGATCGGGCTCGAATCGGCGCGCTCGGGGATCGCCCACAACGAGGCCGAGGCGCTGGCGGTGCTTGAGCGGACCGGG
>JANNZB010000034.1:0-4206 GCA_031410395.1 Novosphingobium sp. | reverse complement strand
CCGACCATCACGTCCATCCGTGAAAGTTTTGCCAGCGCAGAAGCCTTTGTGGTTTCGCCCATCCAGCCGTTGACCTTGATCCGGTCAGCCATCGCCAGCTTAAGATTGGCGACAAGGCTTTCCATTTTGGCCTTGGCGGCTGCCGGGAAATAGGACTGGATGTAATCCTGCCCGAGCAATTCGCCGAGATTGCCGTCAACCATAGCTACCCCGCGCTTCCAGCGCGGCAGCATGTTCGAAACCCCGGTGATGGTTTTGCGGTAGGCGAAGCGGCTGTCAGCCATTGCCTTGTTCAACCACGGCGCGGCCTGATCGGCCATGTGGAAAGCCTCCCACGCTTTTAGCGTGGAAAGCGGCGTGCGGCCAAAGATTGCGGCGATATCGCGCACCGCCGATTTTTCAGAAACCAGCATGCGGTTTTGTGCGGGCACCCCGGCACCCTGCCACATCGCCGCCCAATCAATCCCGGGAGCATAGGCGGCAAGCTCGGCGCTCGACATTGGATTGTTGACCTTGTCGATATCGCGGCGATCGGCCGCGGCCCAGCTGTTTTTGGCGATCTCAGTTTCAAACGCGACCACGGCAGAGGCGCGCGCGGCGGCATTCTTATCACCCAGCGCGGTCAGCGTACGCTGCATATAGGCGCGATAGGCGTTCCGCTGCTTGGCGAATTCGGGCTTCATATAATAATCGCGCTCGGGCATGCCGATGCCGCCCTGATAAAGCCACAGCACATTGAGCGTCGGATTGGCGGTGTCGGGTTCAACATCCCAGGTGAAAGGTGCAATGCCGAATTTGCCGTTGGTGGTGCCCATGAAGCGGGTGAAGTCACGCTTGGTGGTGATCGCGCGCATCCTGGCAACGTCGGTCATCAAGGGCTTGGTTCCCAGCGCTTCGACGCGCTTTTCATTCATGAAGCTGGCATACATTGCGCCATATTTGGTCGCGCTGCCCGATGTGATCAGCTGCTTGAGGTGATCCTGCGTGCGCTCGTAAACCTCCAGAAAGCTGCCGATGCCGGCGCGGTCCGCAGGGATTTGTGATTTCTGAATCCACCCGCCTGAAGCGTACTTCTGAAAATCATCACCCGGCTTCACCGCCATATCGCGCGTGGCAAGATCAACCCCCCATGTCCCATAGTGTCCGGTGCTGGCCGCGGTGGATGCTGGTGCTGGAGCGGGCGCAGATTCGGCCAGTACAGGTGAGGCGGCGAACAGCGCGAAGGTCGCGGCAGAGGTAAGCAAGCTGGAAATTTTCACGGTATTTCCCTTTTCAAAGGCATGCGTCAACCGCGCCGCAACCGGCCCAGAACGAATGCCCCTGCGTCGGCCGGGCGCGGAATCAAGTCAATGCCGTATGCCGAGAGGTGTGGGCGGTTGGTGGATTGGGGGGACCGAGCTCGCGGAAATTGGGAGCCGTTGCCGAATAATTCAGGACTTCCCCAATGAGGATTCGCAACTGCTCAGCAACAGGCGGGCCAGCCCCCACCTACCGGCAATAGTCATACCGCCCATCGCGGCAGGCCGCCACGGCATAGCGCCATTCGGCCATCTGGCGTTCGTAATCGGCGCGAGCGCGGGTGTAATCGTTATTCCCCGATCCGCGCCCGCCGCCATCGCGGTTCTGCTGCCAACCTTCGGCATAGCCTGCATCGCGCGCGCGAACTTTGGCGAGTTGGCCCAGGTTGAGCTTGCGGATCATTTCGTGATCGCGCGCCCGCGCAGCGGGGCTGCGCATTGTTGGATCATTGGGATCATCGGCCCGCGCCAACGCAGGCATGAACATCACAGCCAGCGCCAGCGCGCCGGAAAAACGGGAAAACCTCATGGTGGTGCGACCCTTCCCTTGAACTGGCGCGATGAATGCCAATCTGGGGCGCACAGGGCAATGCAAATGCGATGATCGGTTGACCTCTTGTCGCATGGCTGGAACGGGCTGGCGTTCGGCGCGGCAGATTTGTGCTGATGATAAAAATAAGGCCAGCGCCCCTGCTCTTGCCTCTCGCGAACAGATGTGGAACATTCTTCCAATATGAGTCTCACACACATAACCGTGCGCGGCGCGCGCGAGCACAACCTCAAGGGCTTTGACGTCACCCTGCCGCGCGATGCACTGGTGGTGATCACTGGCCTGTCTGGCTCGGGCAAAAGCAGCCTCGCGTTCGATACGATCTATGCCGAAGGGCAGCGGCGCTATGTTGAATCGCTCTCGGCCTATGCGCGGCAATTTCTGGAGATGATGCAGAAGCCCGATGTTGAGCATATCGATGGGCTCAGCCCCGCGATCTCCATCGAGCAGAAAACCACCAGCCGCAATCCACGGAGCACCGTGGCAACGGTGACCGAGATTTATGACTATATGCGGCTGCTGTGGGCGCGGGTCGGCGTGCCCTATTCGCCCGCCACCGGCCTGCCGATTTCGGCGCAGACGGTGTCACAGATGGTCGACCGTGTGATGGCGCTGCCCGAAGGCACGAGGGCGTTCCTGCTCGCCCCAGCGGTGCGCGGGCGCAAGGGCGAATACCGCAAGGAATTGGCCGAGTGGCAGAAGGCCGGTTACACCCGCGTGCGCATCGATGGCGAAACCATGGCGATCGAGGACGCCCCGGCGCTCGACAAGAAGTTCAAGCATGACATCGAAGTGGTGGTTGACCGGATCGCGGTGCGAGAGGGCATTGAATCGCGGCTGGCGGATAGCTTTGAGCAGGCGCTGAAGCTGGCTGATGGGCTGGTTTATCTGGACTTGGCGGATGGGACTGTTGCTGAAATGACCCGCTCCCCCGCGAAGGCGGGGGCCTCAGGCCTCGGCGCGCAACCTCCTGAGGTCCCCGCCTTCGCGGGGATGCACGAGGGGGAAAAGGGCGGCAAAATGAAGGGCACCGGCCTGCCGCCCAACCGCATCGTGTTCAGCGAAAAATTCGCCTGCCCGGTCTCCGGCTTCACGATTGAGTCCATCGAGCCGCGCCTGTTCTCATTCAACGCCCCGCTCGGTGCTTGCCCGGCCTGCGATGGGCTGGGCGAAAAGCTGCTGTTCGATCCGCAACTGGTGGTGCCGAACGAGGCGCTCAGCCTCAAGCAGGGCGCGGTGGTGCCCTGGGCGAAATCGAATCCGCCGAGCCCCTACTACATGCAGGTGCTGTCCAGCCTCGCCGAGCATTTTGGCTTCGGACTGGACACGCCGTGGCAAGATCTGCCGGTCGAGGCGCGGATCGTGATCCTGCATGGCACGGCGGGCAAGGCGGTTCCGCTGACCTTTGCCGATGGCCGCAAGACCTACACGGTGAACAAGGCGTTTGAAGGCGTGATCGGCAATCTCAACCGCCGCCTGCTGCAAACCGAATCTGCGTGGATGCGCGAGGAGCTGTCCAAGTTCCAGACCGCGCAGCCTTGCGAGACCTGCGAGGGCAAGCGGCTCAAGCCTGAGGCGCTGAGCGTCAAGGTGGCGGGGGCGGATATCTCAACGATCACACATCTTTCGGTCGCTGCGGCGGTCGAATGGTATCTTGGCCTCGGTGCCCAGCTTACGACGCAGCAAAGCCAGATCGCCAAGGCTGTGCTCAAGGAAATCAATGAGCGACTGGGCTTCCTCAATAACGTGGGCCTTGATTACCTCAATCTTGACCGCACCAGCGGCACGCTGAGCGGCGGCGAATCGCAGCGCATCCGGCTCGCCAGCCAGATCGGTTCGGGGCTTTCAGGCGTGCTCTATGTGCTCGATGAACCGAGCATCGGCCTGCACCAGCGCGATAATGACCGGCTGCTCGAAACGCTCAAGCGGCTGCGCGATCTTGGCAATACGGTGATCGTCGTCGAGCACGATGAAGATGCGATCCGCCACGCCGATCACATCGTTGATCTTGGCCCCGGCGCGGGCGTACACGGCGGACATATCGTCGCGCAGGGGACACTCGAAGATATTCTCGCCAGTCCCGAAAGTCTTACTGGACAATATCTTAGCGGCATGCGGCGGATTGAGGTTCCCAAAAAACGCCGCAAGGGCAACGGCCACAAGGTCGTGGTGCACAATGCCCGCGCGAACAATCTGAATGGCGTCACGGCGGAATTCCCGCTCGGTACATTCACCTGCGTCACCGGGCTTTCGGGCAGCGGCAAAAGCAGCCTGACGCTCGATACGCTCTATGCCGGCGCGGCGCGGGTGCTCAACGGTGCGCGGGTGATTGCGGGAGCGCATGACAAGATTACGGGC
>JANNZB010000033.1:0-11628 GCA_031410395.1 Novosphingobium sp. | reverse complement strand
CAAAAACGTCAACGCCGAAGATTTCGCCGCTTCGCTCGCTGACAGCCGCGCCACGGTGACGCCCGAGATGGAAGAGAAATACGCCAAAATGAAAGGCGAGCTGAAACGGCGGGCGATGGAAGTGACACCGATCGGATTTATCGCGCCCGGCATGGTTCAATCAACGCGGGCGAGCAAACCATAACCGCCTGCGCCCTCACATCGCGGCTGCCCGATCAAGCGCAATGCGGATCTTGATTTCCATCCCGTCATCGTGGCGGATGCGTTCGTAACTGCCACCGAGCTGTCGGGCTGAGCCATTAAGCAGTGTTGAGCCGAAGCCAGGCTTGGCATCGTCGTCCGATATCGGCAGCGCAAGGCCGGGTGCGCGTTCGCGCCAAACGATGTGGAGTTCGCGCGGGATTTCGGCGCCAATTTGCCAGTCAATATCGATGGTGCCCCCGGGGATCGACCAAGCGCCATATTTGATCGCATTGGTCGCCATTTCGTGCAGCATCAGCCCAAGCGAGACCGCTTGCTGGGTTTGCAGATCAACTTCTGGCCCAGTTATGTTGCACAGTGTTGATTCGCTGCGATAGGGGGCAATTACCGTTTCGACCAGTTTGCCGACACTGGCGGTGCCATTGCCGCCTGCGCCTTGGGTAGCCTCGTGTGATCTTAGCAGGGCGCGAACACGCTCGGTAATTGTCTGGATTAGCGAGGTGGATTCGGGCGCACCGCGGCTGCTCATCGTTATCAGCGCCAAGACCATGGCCAGCAGGTTTTTGACCCGGTGGTTCATTTCCTGCGCCAACAGATCGGCACGGTCGCGCGCTTCGGCCAAAGCAGAAGCATTTGCCGCCCGCCCTTCCGCATCAGCCGTGCGTCTGAGCAGCCACATAGCCATGCCAAAGCACATAGCGATAAGCGCGAGCAGAGCCCCCAGTTCCGGCACAAGCGCCGCCTCTGCCTCAAGCAAACGGGCATTGCTGCTATCGATTCGCTCCTGCTGGAGTGTCCTCAATTGACCGATTTGCGAATTGAGACGCTCCATCGCTGCCTCGCCCTCAAAACTGAGCATGCGGCTTCGGGCGGCCAGCACATCGAACCGGTCAAGCTGGACCAGAGTTTCGCGCAGTTCGCGGAATTTGACTTCAAACGCTGCCTCGACGTCTGCGACAAGGTCATGCTCGGCGGGGCTGTGAAACTCGGTATCGCTGACATAGAGCGATTTCAGCCGCTCGATATCGGCACGATAGCGCCCGTTGGCTACGCGGTAAGGGACGAGATAGCGCTGATCAAGCGTGATAAAATATCCGCGCTGGCCGGTTTCAGCATTGACTGCGTCGCGGGCTAAATCATCGAGTGCGTTGGCGATTTGGACACCGTTTATCGCGCTCAGGCGTTGGCTGCGTTCCTCGGCGACGGTGCGCAGGATCAACCATATCCCCGCAATCAAAACAAGTGCCGCGAGCGCCAGAATGGCGAATGCCGGGCGCAGCGAGGGGCTGCTGAACGAGACTGGCCTGGTGCTCAATGCGCCGCCCCCCAGCTTGCGCCAACGCCAATCTCAACCCCCAGCGGCACGTCGAGCTTTACCGCTGGCTCGGCAGCGTCTGCCATGACTCGCTCAATCACGGCACCGGCCGCAGCGACATCACCTTCGGGCAGTTCGAACACCAGTTCGTCATGGACTTGCAACAGCATCCGGACATGTCCCAGGCCGGCATCACGCAGTGCGGGGTCCATCCGGACCATCGCCCGTTTAATAATGTCTGCGCAGGTTCCCTGAATCGGGGCGTTAATTGCCGCGCGTTCGCTGCCTTGCCGCTCAGTGCCGTTCTGGGCATTGATCCGCGGGAACCAGCATTTGCGGCCGAACAGCGTTTCGGAATAGCCGCGCTCGCGCACAGATTCGAGCGTCGCGTGGATGTAAGCACGGATGCCGGGAAACCGCTCGAAATAGCGATCGATCATCGCCTGCGCTTCATCCGCAGTAACGCCCAGCCGCCCGGCGAGGCCCCAGCGGCTGATGCCATAGAGGATCGCGAAGTTGATCGTCTTGGCGCGGCCGCGGGTATCGCGGTCAACCACGCCGAACATTTCCATCGCGGTGCGCGCGTGGATGTCTTCTCCCGCCGCAAAGGCCTCCTTCAATTCGGGGACATTAGCCATGTGTGCGGCGAGGCGCAGTTCGATCTGGCTGTAATCGGCGGCGAGCAGGACGTTACCGGGTTCCGCAACGAAAGCATCACGGATCTGGCGGCCGATTTCGTTGCGGATCGGGATGTTCTGCAGGTTCGGCTCGTTCGAAGAAAGCCGCCCGGTCTGCGCGCCGACGAGGCTGTAGCTGGTGTGGACGCGGCCAGTCTCGGGGTTGATCGCCGCCTGCAACGCCTCGGTATAGGTTGATCGCAGCTTGGCCAGTTGCCGCCATTCGAGCACCTTGGTAGCGATCTCAGAGCCTTCGCCCGACAGGCTTTCGAGCACGGACTGGTCGGTTGAATACTGCCCGCTCTTGCCCTTTTTGCCGCCTTTGAAGCCCATCTTTTCGAACAGGATATCGCCCAATTGTTTAGGACTGCCGATGGCGAATTCCTGGCCTGCGAGCAGATGGATTTCTTTCTCCAGCCGCGCGCCTTCTTTGGCGAATGTGGCGGAGAGGCCAGCGAGGCGTTCACGATCAACCTTGATCCCGCGGCGTTCCATGGCCGCCACCACCGGTACCAGCGGCCGGTCCACGCGTTCGTAAACCCGGGTGCCGCCTTCATCGGACAGGCGTGGTTTGAGCAAGCGGTGGAGCCGCCAGGTGACGTCAGCATCCTCGGCAGCATATTCGGTGGCACGGGCGACCGAAACTTCTGCAAAAGAGATCGCCTTTTGCCCGGTGCCGCAAACTTCCTTGAACGAAATGCAGGTGTGACCGAGGTGCCGCAGCGCCAGTTCGTTCATCCCGTGGCCGCCGCCGATCCCGTCGATCGACCGCCCGGCGTCGAGATCAAAGGAGATCGCCATTGTATCGTCAATCGGCGCGACCATAATCCCGCAGCGCGCCAGAATGTTCATGTCATATTTGATGTTCTGGCCCATCTTGAGCACGGCATCGCTTTCCAGCAGCGGTTTGAGCATGGCCAGCGCTTCCGACCGGCCAACCTGCTGCGGTTTTTCGGCGAACATGTCGGTGCCGCCGTGACCGATTGGTATGTAACAGGCATCATTGGGGCCCAGAGCAAGGCTCACCCCGACGAGATCGGCCTGCATGGCATCGAGCTTTGAAGTCTCGGTATCGATGGCGACCAGCCGCGCTGCGAATGCGCGCTCTACCCAGACCTGGAGCCGCTCGACGGTTTGCACGCATTCATAGGTACCGACATCAATCGGCGGCAATTCTGGGAGCGCTTGACGATTACCCTTAGGTGCGGACGCTGCACCGGCCTTGACCGGGCTGGCGGGTTTGAGCTGCACCTTGCGTTCCGGGCTGCCGCGCCCCTCGCCCAGCCGCATGAGCAGGCTGTTGAAGCCGTGCTCGGTGAGGAAAGCTGCGAGCGGATCGGGCGGCGTCGCGCCCAGTTTGAAATCGTCAAGCGGCACCGGCAGCGCGCAGTCTTCCTTAAGCTGCACCAATACCCGGCTGAGCCGCGCCATGTCGGCCTGTTCGATCAGGCTATCGCGCAGCTTGCTCGGTTTCATGTCGGGCGCTGCGGCGAGCGCGGCCTCAAGACTACCATGTTCCTGGATCAGCTTGGTCGCAGTCTTCGGCCCGATGCCCCGAATCCCGGGAACGTTGTCAACCGCATCGCCCATTAGCGCGAGGACATCACCTACCAGCTTGGGGGGCACACCGAATTTCTCGAGCACTTCTGGAATATCGATGCGCAGGTTCTTCATCGTATCGAGCATATCGACACTGCCGGTGCCTTCTCGGCCATGATCATCAGCTGGCCCGACGAGCTGCATCAAATCCTTATCTGACGAAACGATCGTGACTTTCCAGCCGCGCATCGTTGCGGCGTGGGCGTAGCTTGCGATCAGATCGTCCGCCTCCAGACCCAATTCTTCGATGCAAGGCAGCGAGAATGCGCGAGTCGCGTCGCGAATCAGGGGGAATTGGGGCTTGAGATCTTCTGGCGGCGGCGGCCGGTTGGCTTTGTAATCGGCATAAATGTCATTGCGGAACGATTGTGACGAGGCATCAAGGATCACAGCAAGGTGCGTCGGACCGTCGGCTTTTTGCAAATCATCGGCCAATTTCCACAACATGGTGGTGTAACCATAGACCGCACCGACCGGCACCCCCTGCGGGTTGGTGAGCGGCGGCAGCCGGTGATAGGCACGAAAGATATAGGCCGAACCATCGACGAGATAGAGGTGCTGTGGTGAATCCATAAATCGAATCTAGCAGCAAGTCCGGGGCATACCAGTGCGTCAATGTGCTTTTTACCCGCCATATCCTTGCCACAATTGCCTGCTATCTAACCAAGTATCGGCAGAAATCTGCCATTCATGCTTGTTGTTGTGGGCAGATGGTCGCATATCGCTTGCATCGTTCGCACAAGCAGATTATTTGACGCGTGAAGTCTACCACATCGGTAGTCTTTCCGTGCGGTGTCTAATGCATCTAGCATTGGTCCGCATCGGGTCCACTCGCTGTCAAGGAATACATAGATGCGCAAGATCGTTCTCGCCGCCGCAATCGCTGGCGTCTTCGCTCTCTCGGCCTGCAAGGGCACAGAGCCTGCTGCTACTGTTACTACTGAAGCTACTGAAGCTGCCGCAATGGAAGCTTCGGCTCCTGCAATGGAAGCTTCGGCTCCTGCTGCCGACGCTTCGAGCGAAGCTCCGAAGATGTAATCTTCGCCTTCAGGCAAAGAATTGGGGCGCGGAAGGGAAACCTTTCGCGCCCTTTTCTTTTGTCTTCTGATTACCGCTCACGCGAAACAGACAATATTGGATCAGTGCAACGCGGTGCGGATCTGGCTGGGTTCTTCGATCTGGTAGCCATAATAAAGCGCACGGGCGATTGAGGCGATACGCGCATCGCGCCTGACCTTGCCGCCCTGGCCGGTAACGTAGATTGCCAAGGCAATATCATGCCCATCGGGCCCGCGAATAAAGCCGACATCGCTCGCGGTGTTAGCCAGAGTGCCGGTCTTGTGCGCGACCTGAACATCTTCAGGCAGCAGCGCGCGGATGCGGCGCTTGCCCGTAACGGTACGGCTCATCGCGCCAATCAGCAGCTCGCGGCTTTCTGCGCTCAACCACTGGCCGCGATAAAGACCGCTCAGCAGGTAGACCATCGATTTGGGCGAGATGCTGTCGCGCCGGTCAATCATCGTCGCTGGGTTGATATCGCCATCATCGCGCACCAGCGTGGCGATTGTGCGGTCGAGGTGGAAATCGCCGATGCCGGTATTCTGCTGTACCCAGCGGGTAACCGCAGCCGGGCCGCCAACAGCTGCGAGCAGGGCATCGGTGGCGTGGTTATCGCTGTGGGTGATCGCCGCTTCGATCAGTTCATAGGCGGGGAGCAATGTCCCGCTGCGAACCGGCGCTTCCTCGCCATCGAACTTCTTTGACGGCACTGGCATCCGCAGGGCGAACGACTGATCGAGCCGCAATCGCCCGGCATCAACCGCAGCCAGATAGGTGGCGACGATGGCGATCTTGCTAGTGGATGCCATCGGAAATGCTTGGTCGCCCAGAATCGCCACACTGCGGCCAGTGGTCAAATCATAGGCCGCCACGCCAATACGCCCCTGCGAACCATCAGCCAGCGCGGCAATACTCAATTCGAGCGGGGTCGAAAATACCTGACGCGATGGCGCCGCGACAGCAACGGGCACGGCACTGGCGGTAAACGTTGGTTTAGCGGGAATGGGCCGGGCAGGTACGATCTGAATTTGTTTTGCACTGAAAGCCGAATCAAACGAATCTTCGAGCGACCCCGACGAGGCGCTGGCATAGGCAGGCGCGGCCAAAGCCGCCGCGCAGGCCATAAGTGCACCGAATCGCTTGAAGTTTACCGTAATCACAAGTGCAACCTTGGCCCCCGTTTAGTTACTATTTGCTGTATGCTTTTCCGATTCTCGCTCAAGCGCTTGCGCGATGAGTTGACTTGCACATGCGTGCAAATGCTTAAATGCGCCTGCGAGCAGCGAATTGCGGCAAGGTAATGCTTCCCCCGCGTGGTCAAAAATTCGCAATTTAGTGATAAAGCGTGCGCTACGCGCAGAGGGGCCTGCCCCACGCGCAACCCGCCGCTTAAGGTCTGCGCTCGCGAACAAACCCATGCAGCCCGAACCACCACTGCACCGCAATGACCGCGCCTTTGGCGGGCTGGAGCAGGCCAACCATCATCAGGATCTCGCCGGGTATCAGGATCAGCTCCAGCGCCGTGACCGACAGTTCAGTCTTCAGGCCAAGCAGGATCATCACCGGCGCCAGCAGGTGACCGGTGAGCAGGACCGCAATATAGGCTGGGAAATCATCGGCGCGCTGAAAAGTCCAATCCTGCCCGCAAGCTGCGCAGCGATCAACCGGCTTTAGGTACTTGCGGAACAGGCGCCCTTCGCCGCAGCGCGGGCATCGGAACCGCGCAGCCCGCACCATCGCCTGCCACGCAGTTGCCGGAAGATCGGCGGTTTGCACGATCAGGCCAGCGCGGCCTTCAGATCATCGACCAGATCGGTGCGTTCCCACGGGAAGCTATCGCCCACCGGCTTACGGCCGAAGTGGCCATAGGCGGCGGTCTGGCGATAGATCGGCTTGTTGAGCGCCAGATGTGTGCGGATCGCGCGCGGGGTCAGCCCACCAAGCTTGGCGATCGACATGATCGCCTCCTCAATCTTGTCATCGCCAACCAAGCCGGTTTCATGCGTATCGACATAGAGTGACAGCGGCTTTGATACGCCGATGGCATAGGCCAGCTGGATCGTGCAGCGCGTGGCGAGCCCGGCGGCAACGATGTTCTTGGCGAGATAACGCGTGATGTAAGCCGCCGAGCGATCAACCTTGGTGGGGTCCTTGCCACTGAACGCGCCGCCGCCGTGCGGGGCCGCGCCGCCATAGGTATCGACGATGATCTTGCGCCCGGTCAGGCCAGCATCGCCATCTGGGCCGCCGATCTCAAAGCTTCCCGTCGGGTTGATATGGTATTCGGTTTCGCGCAGCAGCACCGGCGGCAGCGTTTCGGCGATGACGCGCCGCACATAGGCGTGGAGCTCGGCCTCCTTTTCGCCCTCGTCATAACCGGCTGCGTGCTGGGTCGAGACGACGATTGCTGTTGCTGCGACCGGAAGACTGCCTTCATAGCGCAATGTCACCTGGCTCTTGGCATCGGGCTCCAGAAACGGAGCCGCGCCCGAATGGCGATCATCGGCCATGCGCTGGAGGATCTTGTGACTGTAATCGAGCGTCGCCGGCATCAGATCGGGGGTTTCATCGGTGGCATAGCCGAACATGATACCCTGATCGCCCGCGCCCTCATCCTTGTTGCTGCCTGCGTCAACACCTTGGGCAATGTGCGCGGACTGGCCGTGCAGGCGGTTGATGAATTCAAACTGCTCCCAGTGAAACCCGGCCTGTTCATAGCCGATTTCCTTCACTGTCTGGCGCACGGCCGCCTCAACGCGTTCAGGAATTCCGGGGGCCCACTTGCCATCTTCATAAACGCCTTTGCCGCGGATTTCCCCGGCGAGCACCACCAGCTGCGTCGTGGTGAGCGTTTCGCAGGCAATGCGCGCTTCGCTGTCAATCGACAGGAACAGATCGACAATCGCATCGCTGATCTGGTCGGAAACCTTGTCTGGGTGTCCTTCGGAAACCGATTCGGAAGTAAAAAGGTACGATTCGCGCATGGCCGGTCCTGATATAAAGCAATCTTTATGTGATGCCGCTTCCTAGCCGCGCGTGCGGCGCAAGACAAGCAGACTCAGCCCAAGAAGAACTGCGGCAAGCCCAAGCGCAAGCATATTGCCGCCACGCGCAAACAGCGTCGGCACATGCGCCGGCGGAACCTTGCCGTCGAGCCTTCCGGCGACGAAACGCGGGAGCGACTGGCGCACGATGCCATCAGCATCGATCACCGCAGAAATTCCGTTGGTAGTCGCGCGCAGCACCGGCAGGCCTTCCTCGATCGCGCGCATCCGCGCCTGCGCCAGATGTTGAGGTGGGCCCCAGCTACCGAACCAGCCATCATTCGAGGGGTTGAAAATATAGTCTGGCCGGTGCGCGCGATCGACAACTTCGCCGGAGAACACGATTTCGTAGCACACCTGAATACCCGCCCTGCCCCACGGCCCCAAATCGAGTGTTTGCGCACCGGGACCGGGGCGGAAATCGATCGATCCCGCCACCAGCCGCGACATGCCCAATGGTTCTAGAAAGCTGCGCATCGGCAGATATTCGCCGTATGGTACCAGATGCGCCTTGGCATAGGAGGCCCGGATAACGCCACTATCATCGAGCACGGTGACCACGTTCTGCGCGCTGATCACCTGTTCGCGCCGCACATCAAGATCGACCGCGCCGGTGAGCACGGCGGAGTTCTTTCCCACCACGCGCGCAATGCGTTCGCGGGCAAGGCGGGGGTCTTCTGCGAAAGTTGAGTCTTTGTAGAAATAGAGCGGATAGCCCTCACGCAGGTAATCCGGCACGCCGCTCTCGGGCCACAGCACCAATCGGCGTCCCCCGGAAGTGCGCGGAAGGCTGAGCTGCGCAGTTTTGGCGAACTGGGCGTTGAATTTTGCCGGGTTATCGATGTCGTCCTGCGCGATGTTGGGCTGCACGAGGGTAAATGGCAGGTGGCCCTGCGGCGCAGCGATTGTTCCGGTGACGATCATGGGTACGAGCATTGCCAACAGCAGCGCAGCAGCAGCGAGCGCGCGGCGGCGATCTGTAGACGCCGAAATCACCGCGTAACGCAGCAGCAATCCCAGCAAAATCGCTACTCCTGAAAGCCCATAAGTCCCGATCCAGCGCGCCAGCATTGCCAGCCCCTGCCCATCAAACGGGCCGAGCAGCGACAGCCCGAGCGGGTTCCAGGCATAACCGGTAAACACCCAGCCGCGCAGCCATTCGCTGACAATCCAGCAACCGCCGAAGGCCAAGGTAAATGCAGTCGGGCGTGCGCGACAATACCACGCGCCAAGCGCAGCCAGCGCAGGATAGATCGCGAGGTACAGAGCCACCAGAAACACCCCAAGCCAGCCCAGCCACGCGGGCATCTCCGCCTGATAGGTAAAGGCGGTGGCGATCCAGTTGTTGCCGATACAAAAATGCCCGGCGCCCCACAGCCAACCAATCAGCATGGCGCGTTTAGGGTTAGCGGCTCGGGCGACCAGTTCGCCAAGCCCGGCCACCGCCAGCAACATCAAAGGCCAAAGGTGCAGCGGCTCAAAGCCGAGCGCGGCCAGTGCGCCGAGCAGCGGCGCGGCGATCAAGGGGCGGCCCAGAACCTTGTAAAGCAATTGGCGCGGGTCAGACATCGACGGGTTTCTGGCGGGGTTGAGTGCAGAGCGCAAGGGCGTGACCCAGCCCGTGCTGCGATATAGATCAATCGAGCCTGCTCCCCCGCCCCTCGACAAGCTCAGGATAGACTGCCTGCCAATGGCAGGCAGTCGGGGGCCTTATGCGGCTAGGCGAAACCTTGCGCTCGGAGGCCTGAGGCCGCCGCCTTCGCGGGGGAGCAAGCTGCTTAAGATATAAAGCAGCATGTTCTGGCGAATTACTCCGCCGCTTGCTCCTCCTTGGCCTTGGGAGGACGGCCGCGACGGCGCGGTGCCGCTTCGGTTTCGGTGGGCACATCCGCCACTTCCTCGCTGCGCGAAATGCTGATCGCGGGCGGCAAAAGCGAGGCGTCAAAACCGCTCGGGCCTGAATCGTTGCCGCCGTCATCGGCTGAACTGCCACGATCATCACGTCGCGGCGCACGATCATCACGGCGCGGGCGCAGACCGCGCGTTGGTGCCGGACGCACAAAGGGGTTTGCTTCCGGTTCGTAAACTACTGCTTCTTCGCTCGCGGGGGTCGCAACTTCGGCTGGCTGAACATCGCCAGCTTCGCTTTGAAAATTGCGATTATCGCGGCGTGGCCGGTCCTCACGGGGACCACGATCTTCACGCGGGCCACGTTCTTGCCTTGGCGCGCGGTCCTGACGCGGGGAGCGTTCTTCTCGCTGCCCACCGTCCTCGCGAGGGGCGCGGTCTTCAGCGGGCGCAACATCCTCACGCGCAGGCCGCTCTTCGCGATCACGCGTCTGATACGATGCGCGCTCATAGGGCTGATATTCACTCTCGGCATTGGAGAACACGCCATCCTCGCCCGCCTCCTCGCCGCCTTCGCCCCAGCGTTCCGGACGCGGGCCGCGCTGCTCGTCCTGCCGGACGCGCTGATCGGCGATGACGCGGAAATAGTGGTCAGCAAACTGGAGGTTATATTCCTCAAGCACCCTGTCACCGTTAAGGTGGGCGTCGTGGGCGAGCTTACGATATTTCTCAAGCATCTGCGGGGCATTGCCGCGCGCCCGGCTATCCACCCGGTTAAGCTGCTGGCCGCTGCCGCCGCCCTGCCGGTTGTTGTTGTTACCGCGTCCGCGCCGACGGTTGTTATTGTTGTTGTTGCCGCCGCGATTGTTAAGATTATTATTATTCAAGGGTGAGTGTCCTTCACCGGTTCGCCTGCCGAGGGGCCATTCCCGACGCGAGGCGAATCGTCATTGCTGCACCGCGCGGCCTGCGACCATTGCGGTGTCCCGGCCTTTGCCCTGTGCGTAACCGGATCGGTCTTGCGCTTGCAAATGCTGGATTTCGGCCTGCGGGACACAAAAAACGCGTCCACCTGCGGGCCTGCGGCTGGCTTATAGGGCGCAAGCGTCCTTGCCAAGCGGAATCTTGGCGCTGTGCACAATCTCCAGCGCGCGTGGCCGCCCGGCAAGATCGCGGTGGAGGCTGGCTGCCATTCCGCTGGCGTGGGCAAGTGCGGTAACTGCCGCCGCCTGGGTCGATCCAATCTCAAACATCGCCGCGCCGCCGGGGGTAAGTAGCGCGGGTAATTGCGGGATCAGCACGCGATAATCATCAAGCCCGTCCGCCCCGGCAAACAGCGCGCCTGCCGGTTCATGGTCCCGCACCGAAGGGGATAGGTCTGCGGCGACTTCGACATAGGGAGGGTTTGCGAGGACCAGATCGAATTGGCCGAGTGCCTTTGCCCACCTAGGCTGGGTCCAATCGGCCTTGAGCATTTGCGTTCGAGCCTTCAGGTCCAGCCGCTCAGCATTGTCGCCCGCGACCTTCAGCGCGCCCGCCGAGCGATCAATCCCGATCCCCTCGGCCTGAGGCAGACCATGCAAGACGGCGAGCAGCAGGGCACCCGAACCCGTGCCGCAATCGAGTACCCGTCTGGCACCGGGCCTTGCCTTCAGCGCAGCCTCAACCAGCACTTCGCTATCCCCGCGCGGGATCAGAACTTCCGGGCTTACCCGGAATGGCAGGCCGAAAAATTCCTGCTCGCCGGTGATGTAGGCCACCGGCTCATGCCCCATACGCCGCACCACCAGACGCGCAAATCCCGGCGGCGGCGGTGATGTGTTCATATGGCGGAGCAGCAGGTCTGATCGCGACACCCCCAGCACATGGGCCATCAGCAATTCGG